>JASJHC010000258.1:0-6350 GCA_033791245.1 Acidimicrobiia bacterium
TTGGTTCGCCAAGCGCATTCACGGGCACGCCAGCTCAGCTGATCATTTGCTCTCACAGCCGGCTCGGTGAGTGCGACAGATTGCCGGTTCGAGGTCGCGAACGGGCAATCGATAATGTTCGGGGTGGTTGGTGATCTGGGCGGCTCGTTCCCGCGCCGGTATCGTGACCGGTGGGCTGCCGGGTGTTCGGCGATAGTCGGCGTTTACGGTCAGCCGACGCGTCCTGTCTCGTAGGCCCAGATCACGATTTCTACGCGGTTTCTGGCCTCGAGTTTGGTCATCAGTCTGGCGACGTGGGTCTTGACTGTGCTGTGGCTGATGAAGAGGTGGTCTGCGATCTCGGCGTTGGTTTTTCCTTGGGCGACCTCGGTGAGGACTTCTTCCTCGCGTTCGGTCAGGGGGTCGATGGGTTGGGGTGGGGCAATGGGGCGCTCTGTGTTGGCGAATGCTTGGAGGAGCCGGACCGTGACGTTGGGGGCGACTAGGGCGTCTCCGGTGGCGGCAGCGTGGATGGCTTGCGCGAGTAGCTCTTGATTGGCGTCTTTGAGCAGGAAACCGCGGGCTCCGGCTTTGAGGGCGCCATATACGTATTCGTCGCGGTCGAAGGTGGTGATGATGACAACCGGGATCGGATCTTCTACTTCTGGTCCCGCTAGCGCCCTGGTGGCCTCGATCCCGTCCATTCTTGGCATGCTTATGTCGAGGAGGCACACGTCGGGGCGGAGCCGCCGGGCGAGATCGACCGCTTCCACGCCGTCAGTGGCCTCACCGACGACCTCGATGTTCGGTTGTGCATTGAGGATCATCGTGAGCCCCGTCCGTACTAGATCCTGATCGTCTGCGACCAACACACGTATCGTCATCCCTGCCATCCTTGCTTGGGCAGCACGGCCTTCACCGTCCAGCCTCGTCCCCGGTTTGGTCCTGCATCGAGTGAGCCCCCGTGAAGGGATGCTCTCTCACTCATCCCAACGAGCCCGTATCCCGATGGCGACTTAGGGTCAAAGTAGGAGGCGTCCCCGTCGTCGGTAACGGTGACTACAACATCCTGGCCGTCTCCCTCGACCCGAATAGTGATTCCGGTGGCGCGTCGAGCGTGGCGGCGGGCGTTGGTTGTGGCCTCCTGAGCGATCCGGAATACCGCGGTCTGGATCGACGGCGCCACATCGTCGAGGTCACCACATGTCTCCAGCTCGATTGGGAGCCGTTGGGCGCCGTTGCTGGCGAGGCGCTCCAGGTCACTGAGACGTTTCTGGGGACTGTGTTCGTCCTCGCCCCGTCGCAGCACTCCGATGATGCTGCGCATCTCGGTGAGGGTACGGCTCGCTTCGGTCTTGATGGTTCTCAGCGCACGGACCGACGCCTCGGGATCGGAACCAGAGAGTGCCCAGCCGGCCTCGGCTTGGATTGCGATCGCCGACACGTGGTGTGCGACGGTGTCGTGCAGCTCCCGGGCGAGCTGTTCGCGTTCGAACAGTTTCGCTTCGGCTATGGCTCGCACCTGTGCCCGGTTGCGGAAACGCACGGCCGCGCCGAGCGACGAAGGCAAGAGCAGCCAGGCAAAACTGAAGATGGTGAGTTCGGGGCCGCTGGGGAACCAGATCATGTTCGTCACGTGCATCACGTTCATGATGATGAGACCGATGACAGCGTCGCGCCCCGACCCCCAGCGAAAGAGGGCGTAGGGGAACACGATCATGCCCACCATGGTGTGCAAACCGGGTGAATCGCGGCCGACGGCGATGGCCGCGATGTCCAGCCCGGTAATGACGCTCCACGCAATGGCTACCGACAGCAGCGGATGGGTGCGTCTCCACAGCAGCATCACGATCGGAAGGAGATGCATCGGCACCGAGAGTGGTCGCCACACCAGCTCCTCCCGAGTGATCCCCTCGAGGAGGGCGAGTCCGACCAGCATCCCTACGAGCACCCAGTCTCTCCATACGCGGCGTGGGGGATTGGGCTCGCGTGGTTCCGCCCATAACGATCGGAGTGCGTTGATCATCGTGCCAGGGTAGTTGGGGGTGGGGTCCCCGGTCGTCGGCCGAAAGTACGGCCGGTGAATCAACCGGGGGACGACGCGATCACAGCCCTGCGCCTGATGTGGCGGGCCGGGGTCTGCGGCATGGTGACAGCAGCCCTCACACGAGGGAACCGCAAACGAAAGGCAATACCATGCAATCGACTCAAAAGATGGGCGGAATCGGCGCCCTCATCGCTGCCGGCACGTTCGTCGTCGGCCTGGCCATGTTCGCAGCCATGCTCGGCAACTTCGTATCCGCGACGGATCCCGCAGCTGCGGTCGAATTCATCGCCGACAATCAGGTGGCGCTGTATCTGTGGAACATCACGATCCACATCGTCTTCGGGATCGTTCTCGTGCCGGTGGTTCTGGCAATTCGGGATCGACTGCACGATGCCCGCTCGCCGCTGGCTCGGGTCGCGGCAGTGTTCGGGCTCATCTGGTCTGGCGTGATCATCGCCACCGGCATGATCACCAACATCGCCTACGGCACGGTCACGGACCTTCAGGCCACCGACCCCGAGATGGCCGCGACGGTGTGGGCCAGTCTCGATGCAGTGGCCAACGGTCTCGGCGGTGGCAACGAGGTCCTCGGCGCGGTCTGGGTGCTGGGTGTCAGCATCGTCGCTCTGCGTGAACGTCTCTTCGCCCGCTGGACCAACTACCTCGGCGTGGTCATGGGTATCGCCGGGCTGGTCACCGTGATTCCGCCACTTGAGGACGTAGGTGCGGTCTTCGGTCTTGGCCTGATCGTCTGGTTCATCGCCGTCGGCCGCACCCTGCTCAAGGATAGGGCCACGACACGCCAGCCATCGGACAGCCAAGGGCCTGCGCCTTCACTCACCGTCTGAAAGCCACGCGCTCACCAAAGGAGAAGAAGCCTGACCTCAACCACTACCAAAACCACGGACCGTCAGGTGACTTACTTTGTCACCACACAGTGACACTCACCGCACAACCCACCAGGAGTAGCTATGACTAACAACACGCAACAGCACGTCGTATTCGGCACAGGCGCCATCGGGATGGCGCTTGTCAAGGAATTGAATCGAAGGGGAAAGAGGGTGCGTGCGATCAATCGCAGCGGCCGTGCCGCAGTTCCCGATGGAGTCGACGTCCTCGGAGGCGACGCATCAAGCGTCGAGTTCGCCAAGGCGGTCACCGCCGACGCCAGCGCCGTCTACTTCTGCGTCAATCCGCCGTATACCCAATGGGCCGAGTTGTTCCCATCGATCCAGGCCGCAGTGATCGAAGGAGCGGCATCCGCCGGAGCGAAGCTGGTCGTCATGGACAACCTCTACATGTATCCACCGATGCACGGCGAATCGCTGACCGAGGACCTGTCGCACACCGCCACAACGCGCAAAGGGTCGGTGCGTGCCCAGATGGCTGCAGATCTGATGCAGGCACACGATACCGGCAAGGTGCGGGTGACCGCAGCACGAGCCTCTGACTACTTCGGTCCCCGGGGCATGTTGAGTGCCATGGGAGAGCGCGTGTTCTATCCCGCGCTTGCCGGCAAGAAGGCCCAGATATTGGGTGACCCGGACCAGCTCCACACCTATTCGTACCTTCCCGACATCGCCACCGGTTTGGTGACACTCGGCGAGCACGACGAGGCTGACGGCCAAGCTTGGCACTTGCCCAACGCACCAACGGTCACCACCCGGCAGTTCATCGACCAGGTGTATGCAGCTGCGGGCACCAAGCCGGGCATCTCCGCGATGCCGACGTGGATGGTGAACGCAGTCGGTCTCTTCAACGGCAACGTGCGCGAGATGAAAGAAATGCTCTACGAGTTCGAGGAACCCTTTGTCGTCGACGCCAGCAAGTTCGAGACCGCATTCGGTAGTCATGCGACGCCGCTACCCGAAGCGATCGGAGCAACAGTCAACTGGTTCCGTTCCAATCCCAAGAAGGAAAAGTGACCGTACCCACTGACAAGAAGGGATCCCGCGACAAAGAGTCGACCAGGCTTCTCCAATCGCGGCGCGGCGGATTGGGCTCGCGTGGCTCGGTCCAAAACGATCGGAGTGCGTTGATCATCAGGCCAGGGTACTTGGGGGTCGCCTCCGCAGTCATCAGCCGAAAGTACGCACGACGAATCAACCGGGGGACGACGCGATCACAGCCCTGCGCCTGATGTGGCGGGCCGGGGTCTGCGGCATGGTGACACCAGCCCTCCGAAAAGAGGGAAACGCCAATTGAAAGGCAATGCCATGCAATCTATTCAGAAAATGGGCGGAATCGGTGCCCTCATCGCTTCCGGCACGTTTGTCGTCGGTCTGGCGATGTTCGCCACGATCTTCAGTGATTTCGTGTCCGCTTCGGACCCCGCGGCGGCAGTGGAGTTCATCGCCGACAATCAGGTGGCGCTGTACGTGTGGAACATCACGATTGCGATCGTGTTCGGGATCGTCCTTGTTCCCTTGGTCTTGGCGATACGGGATCGCCTCCACCATGCCCATTCGCCTCTGGCCAGGGTGGCCACGGTGTTCGGACTTATCTGGTCGGGAGTCATCGTCGCCACCGGCATGATCACAAACATCGCCTACAGCACGGTCGCCGACCTCCAAGGCACCGACCCCGAGATGGCAGCCACAGTTTGGACCAGCCTGGATGCCGTGGCCAACGGGCTCGGCGGTGGCAACGAGGTCCTGGGCGGCGTCTGGGTTCTGGGCCTCAGCATCGTTGCCCTGCGCGAGCGGCTCTTCGCCCGCTGGATCAACTACCTCGGCGTGGTCATGGGTATCGCCGGACTAGTCACCATCGTGCCTGCTCTAGAGGACGTAGGCGCAATCTTCGGTCTCGGCCTGATCGTCTGGTTCATCGCCGTAGGTATGACATTGATCAAGGATCGGACAGTGACACCTGGAGCTTCGGTTGGCTAAAGCCCCCAACCTTCGCTCAGCGTTTGAAGACCGGCCACCTACGAAACCCAAGGAGAACACCATGACCTCAACCGCGACCACCGAGACTTCGAATCGGCAAACGACGCTTGACCGGCTCGTCCGGCCGTTCGGGATTACCGCCGCAGCCCTGTTCGCCGGCTTGCAAACCGCACAATCCACCGATAGTCGACGGCAGCCTGGGTTTGCGACGAGCGTTGGACGTCACCCCGGGTCGAACGAGGGTTTAGGGCCCTCTAGGACCGTTCGCACGCACTTGAGGGGAGATTGATTCGATGCGGCCATTTCTAGCTGTCCTTGCAGTTGGCCTCAGTGTCGCCTTGCCTGCAGGTGTACCTGAGGGATCGATAGAGGACTTCGTCGATACCGAGATGCCCGCGTCGAGGGTGCCGGGCCTGGCGTACGCCGTCGTGGCCGATGGCGAGATCACCGAGGTTGGCGCACACGGTGTCGTCGAGATCGGGGACGACAGGGAAGTCACGCTGGACACACCATTCGTGACGGGCTCGATCTCCAAGAGCTTCACCGCTCTGGCCGTTATGCAACTGGTCGAGGCGGGCGAGGTCGATCTGGACACCGGGATCTCAACGTACCTTGACGGTTTCTCGGGCGAGCCCGCCGGTGCGATCACGGTCCGGCAGCTGCTCAGCCACACGAGCGGCTTCTCCACACTGCAAGGGAACACTTCGCATGCGGACGACACCGGCGGGAAGGACGAGCTCGAGCTACGGGTTGACGGGATCGCAGAGGTGAACCCCGCCTACACACCCGGCGAACGGTGGGAGTACTCCAACACAAACTATGGGATTCTCGGCCGACTGATTGAAGTCGTCAGCGGGCAGGACTATCAGGGCTATGTCGCAGCCAACATCTTGGAGCCGGTCGGTATGCAGCACAGCTTTGTCGCCGACGGCGAGATCCATGAGTCCATGGCGACCGGGCATAGGCCATGGTTCGGCACCAAACGACCGTTGCGACAGAATGCGACCCACCGCGGAACAGCTCCGCAAGGCGGGATCGTCGCCAGCGCCCACGATCTGGCGCTCTACATGCAGATGATGATGAACGGCGAGGATGATGTGCTGAGCGCCGAAGGCAAGGCGCTAATGATGCGCCCGGCTAGCAGCGCATCGCCGTCCTACGGTTTCGGTTGGTTTGTGAATACTGCCAACCGGACTGTCTGGCATGACGGGTCGACTCCCGGTTTTGAAACTCTCGCGACCATGGTCGTCGCCGAGAAGCGGGCGGTCGTCATATTGGTCAACGGCGGTAGTGGGCTGGGCATCGGAGAAACGGCCCAACTCCGCAACGGCATCGCCGCCAGAGCTCTAGACCTCGAGAACGAGGGCGAGGGGTCTCGATGGTCCCTGACAGCGCTGTTCTTCGGCATGGTGCTTCTGCCGATCATCTACAAGAAC
>JASJHC010000259.1:0-3634 GCA_033791245.1 Acidimicrobiia bacterium
TGGCGGCATTTACCAGTCCTTTTCAATGCCACTGACGAGTGATAACAGGCAACCGTGAGTAGTCATCCACGGGTCCCCCAACCGCTACCAGAGCTTCAAGTGACGCCACTCCCACAATGTTTCGCACCGGTGGCGTGCGTCCGCGATAATGAACCCACGCATTGGAGAAGGAGGGTGAAGGTGACCACAACCGGCCGCCGCAAAGACACCAAGCCGGCTCGGAAACTGCCTTGGATCCTTGAGTTTTATCGCTCAGACGTAGCCAAGAAGTGGACCATGGCCGTCAGCGGGATAATCCTGCTGGGCTACATCGCCGCTCACATGGTGGGCAACATGAAGGTCTACCTCGGGCCGGAGCCGATCAACGAGTACGGCCACGCCCTGCGCGAACTTGGGGGCCATCTTGTCCCTGAGGAACACCTACTGTGGATCATGCGTATTGGCCTCGCCATCGCATTCGGCATCCATGTGCACGCCGCATACTCGTTGACTCGCAAGAACCTCGCGGCCCGCGGCAAAGTTCGATACGACGTCCCCCGCGAGTATCTCGCTGCCAACTATGCGTCCCGCACGATGCGTTACTCAGGCGTGATTGTCCTGCTGTTCATCGCCTTCCACGTTGCCGACCTCACTATCGGCACGACTAACCCTGATCACGTGTCAGGCGACATATACAACAATATGGTTGCCAGCTTCGAACGGTTGCCGGTAGCGATCGCCTACATCGTGGCCAACCTTGCTCTCGGTTTCCATATCTTCCATGGCGTGTGGAGCCTTTTCCAGAGAATCGGGGCCAACAACCAGGTCTACAACAAGTGGCGCCGTTACCTTGCCTGGGGATTCACTGCCGTGATAATCGGTGGCAACCTCAGCTTCCCAATAGCCGTCCAACTCGGAATCATTTCTTAAGGAGGCCTCGTGACGACACTCGATGCGAAGGTCCCCGAGGGACCGATTCAAGACAAATGGACCAGCCACCGCTTCGACAGCAGGCTGGTCAACCCCGCTAACAAGCGGAAGTACGAAATCATCATCATCGGTACCGGCCTGGCTGGCGCCTCGGCGGCAGCGTCTTTCGGCGAGATGGGTTACAAGGTGAAGGTATTCACCTATCACGATTCACCGCGGCGGGCCCACTCAATCTCAGCCCAGGGCGGTATCAACGCGGCGAAGAACTACACCAACGACGGTGACAGCATCTTCCGGCTGTTCTACGACACCGTAAAGGGTGGCGACTACCGGTCTAGAGAGGCAAACGTCTACCGGTTGGCCGAGGTCTCGAACGAGATTATCGACCAGTGCACCGCCCAGGGGGTTCCATTCGCCAGGGAATATGGCGGTCTTCTGGACAACCGATCATTTGGTGGAGCCCAGGTGTCACGGACGTTCTATGCCAGGGGCCAGACCGGCCAGCAACTGCTGCTTGGCGCCTATCAAGCCCTCGCTCGTCAGATAGCTCTCGGCAACGTGACTCTTTATAACCGCAGCGAGATGCTCGAGGTGGTCACCCACGAAGGCCGGGCAGCTGGCGTCGTGGTGCGCGACCTGGTCAGCGGTGAGGTGTCCTCGCACTCGGCGCATGCTGTTGTTCTGGCAACCGGCGGATACAGCAACGTGTTCTTCCTGTCGACAAACGCCATGGCCTGCAACACAACGGCGATCTGGCGAGCACATCGCAAGGGTGCGTACTTTGCGAATCCGTGTTTCACCCAGATTCACCCGACCTGCATCCCGGTCCACGACGAATTCCAATCGAAACTGACGCTTATGTCGGAGTCGCTGCGCAACGATGGTCGTATCTGGGTACCGATCGATCCCGACGACACTCGTCCTGCGAACGACGTTCCCGAACAAGAGCGTGACTACTACTTGGAGCGGATCTATCCATCATTCGGCAACCTGGCGCCACGGGACGTCGCGTCCCGGGCGGCGATGCGGATGATCGACGAGAACCGCGGTGTCGGTCCCCTCAAGAACGGCGTCTACCTCGACTTCGCCGAGGCAATCGGTCGTTTGGGTAAGGACGTCATCGAGGCTCGTTACGGAAATCTGTTCGAGATGTACGAACGCATCACCGATGAGGACCCGTATGTGGTTCCGATGCGGATCTACCCGGCCCCGCACTACACGATGGGTGGTCTTTGGGTTGACTACAACCTGATGACCAACGTCCCAGGTCTCTATGCCATCGGCGAAGCCAACTACTCCGATCACGGGGCCAACCGCCTCGGTGCCAGCGCCTTGATGCAAGGACTGGCGGACGGTTACTTCGTCCTCCCCTACACAATCGCCGACTACCTGGTCGATTGGCTCAACGTGGCTCCGGTCTCGACCGACCACGAGGTCTTCAAGAAGACCGAGCAGGAAGTCGACGATCGAATGAAGAAGCTGCTGTCGATCAACGGCACCAAGACAGTCGATTCGTTCCACCGCGAGCTTGGCCACATCATGATGGAGCACTGCGGACTGGCCAGGAGCAAGGCAGGCCTGGAAGAGGCGCTCTCCCAGATTCCCGCGCTCCGAGACGAGTTCTGGAAGAACGTCAGGGTGACCGGAACTGACGACACGTATAACTCGGAGCTGGCGAAGGCGGTACGGGTTGCCGACTTCTTCGAACTCGCAGAGCTGATGTGTCGCGACGCACTGGAACGCGAAGAGTCCTGTGGTGGGCATTTCCGAGTCGAGCACCAAACCGATGAAGGCGAGGCGCAACGCGACGACGTCAACCAGGCACATTCCTCGGCATGGGCCTGGAATGGATACGGACAAGCCCAGACTCACATCAAGGAGCCCCTTGAATTCGAGTACGTCGCACTGGCGCAAAGGAGCTACAAGTAATGGATCTCACACTAAAAGTGTGGCGCCAGGACGGCCCCGGTAAGCCAGGCGAGTTCAAGGAGTATCAAGCAAAGGACATCAGTACGGAGGCTTCCTTCCTCGAGATGCTCGATACCGTCAACGAAAGGCTCGTCGAGAGCGGCGAGGTGCCCATCGAGTTCGACCACGACTGCCGTGAAGGTATCTGTGGCATGTGTGGGGTCATGATCAACGGGCATCCGCACGGTGACCAGAAGGGAACTGCGACCTGTCAGCTCCATATGCGCAAGTTCAGTGACGGCGATCGGATCGTTATCGAACCGTGGCGGGCTCAGGGTCTGCCGGTTATCAGGGACCTGATCGTTGACCGGTCACCGTTGGACCGTATCATCGAAGCCGGTGGCTACATCAGCGTCAACACCGGAGGCGCCCCTGATGCCAATCTCATCCCGGTGCCCAAGCCGGCGGCCGAGTCATCAATGGATGCAGCGGCTTGCATCGGATGTGCGGCATGTATCGCTGCCTGTCCCAACAGTGCAGGGCAGCTGTTCACGTCGGCGAAGCTGGCCCATCTCAACCTGCTCCCCCAGGGTCAGCCGGAGCGCTACGAGCGCACCATCGGCATGGTGGAGAAGATGGAGGAGTTCTTTGGCTCGTGCACGAACCACGGTGAGTGCGAAGAAGCCTGCCCGAAGAGCATCAGCATTAGCAACATTGCACTGATGAACCAGGACTACATGATCGCCAAGCTCAAAGACCCTAGAAAGTTCGGCCAGAAGTAGCAGGCAAGCCAAACTTAGACCAAACGCTCAAATTT
>JASJHC010000260.1:0-10858 GCA_033791245.1 Acidimicrobiia bacterium
CGTTGCGGCGGCCGGTTGTGGTCACCGTCACCCTCCTTCTCCAATGCGTTTCCTCAGTATCGCGGTCGCGGGCCCTACGTGCGAAACATGCAGACGTCTGCATTCCGACGAGGGCTTGCCTTCCGGAATCGACCACTGACGGTCATGCCGCATATATGTTCTGTAGTCGTGGAGGTGGGGCGGGGAGGAGAGAAAATCGGCTCCTCCCAACTGTCACAAGGGATTTCGGGGTTGACATGTGAGCGCGGCCTTGGTTGAATCACACTTACGTAATTACAAACGTGTAGGGAGATAACGTTTTGTTCGCCCGACTACTCGAGGTGCTGGACACAGAAGACCTTTCATGGCATGACCTTGCCAATTGCCGGGGCGCCGACCCGGACCTCTTCTTTCCAGAGCGGGGAGCCTCGACCCGCACCGCTAAATCGATTTGCCGTCAATGCGCTGTTCGCGACGAGTGTCTTGAGTTCGCCATCGTGTCGAGCGAGAAGTTCGGCATTTGGGGGGCCATGTCCGAACGCGAGCGTCGCAAGATCCGCAGGGAGCGCGCTGACGACCTCAAGCGGCGCAAGGTTTCCTGAGTTCATTGCTGAGAGGGGGTCGCCGTGCACGGCGCAAGGTTTCCTGGGTTCAATGCTGAGAGGGGGTCGCCGTGCAACGCCCGGAGCATGATCTCCACGTGGTCGACAATGAGATCCGAATTGACTTCGACGTGCCGCTTCCCATCGAGGATGCTGATCAGGTCTTGATTGATCTGCTTTCTCATCACGCTTTGGAGATCATCAACGATCGGGTGCAGCGTGACCATCCTCTCGAAGGCATCCCCGTCGCCCAGGTCTCGGCAAGGCGCCATGGCGAAGTGGTGCATGTCGTCACCCTCGATTTGGGTGAACCAGACGAGGTCATCGAGATCGATATGCCGAGCCTGGTTCCGTTTGCGGCAAAGACCGGATACGACCCACTCAGCCGGTATGGCCTCGCCGATGAGAAGAATGTCCTGGAGCTTGCTAGACATCGTGCCTCGGACGATCTGGCCCCAATTGGGATGGAGCTGCGTCTAACCGCCGGGGTGGCCGCAGGGTTACGCTCGATGGGTATCGACCCGGAGACGATGACGGTCACCGAGCTGGGCAAGGGGCTGCTGGGCCTCGCCGGATACACTTTGTCTGATCGTGGCGACGGTTCGTGGGTGGCTTCTGGCAAAGGGACTTCTACCTTCGTCTCCTTCGTCGACCACGTTCCCGGCGACTATCCAGAGCTTTCGCATGGCGCGGTCACGAGCTTCCTGGTGGCATACGCCAAGGCACACACCAAACGGGGGCTTCTTATCTCCGACAAGTTCGGACCCTACGAGATCTACAAGAAGGAGCGGGCGAATCCCGACTCTCTGTTTGTCACCCGGGAGCGTCTCCAAGGATTTGTCGATTCAATCGCTTTGTCTTGATGGTGGTGACTGCCTCCCTGCTTGCCAGCGGCTGCGAGTACACTTCAGCCGAGCCTGAATTCGCAGCCAATGCCGTGGACCGTTTGCGAGCGATGCAAGGATTTGGGCAGAACAAGGAGTCACACATTGCTAAAGAATTTCAACGGGTGGGAAATCATCATCGTTTTGTTGATCATTGTCCTGCTCTTTGGTGCCAGAAAGCTTCCTGATCTTGCCCGTTCCATCGGTGCGTCAGCGAAGGAGTTCCGCAAGGGACTAGACGAGGGCATGGACGAAGAGAACTCAGACCCAAAGGGCTGAGCGAACTGAAGCAGAGCTTCAGTTCGTTGGGCGAGCTTCGCTCGCCAGTTCTTTGGGAGAATCTTGCGCAGCTCGATTCCCCAGAGGGTGGTCCTCGCACAGAAGAGCGAGCACTATCCACCTGCTTTGCGCAATCGGGAACTCATTCTTGGTTCTGTGCGTTGTCTGATCTAGGAGTCCGGGGAAGGCTATGGCCGAAGAAATGACCCCAACCTGGGAAGACGTAGCGCGGATTTATGGGCGCAAGATATACAACTTTGCCTATCGCCTCACGGGGAACCCCGATGATGCCGCCGATCTGGTCCAAGAAGTCCTGTTGCGCGTACGCAAAGGCCTCTCTTCCTATGTTCCCGGCTCTTTCGACGGTTGGCTGTGGCGGATCACCAGAAATACGTTTCTCGATGGCGTCCGTAAGAAGAACCGTCGCCCTACCAGCCCCCTTCCCGACGACGATCGCAACGTCCTCGGGGCAAGCCCATCACCCGATGAAGTACTTGCCTCAGTTCGCCTTTCCGAGGATATCCAGAGTGCCCTTCTCAAAGTGCCGCTCGACTTCCGAGAATGTGTCGTGCTGTGCGATGTTGTCGGTCTCACCTATGAAGAGATCGCAGAGGCGGTCGAGGCACCAGTGGGGACAGTCAGAAGCCGTATCCACCGTGGCCGCAAGATGCTCAGGGAGCTTTTGACATGGCCCGTGTGAAGGCTTCGAACTCCTGTGAGACGGTTGATTTGGTTTCCGCGTATCTCGACGGACAGTTGCAGCCAGGTGAACTCGACATCGTTGTCGACCACCTTGCTGAATGCGTCCAGTGCATCGCCGAGTTCCATCAACTCAAAGAGATCCGGGCTGCCTTGCGCACCCTGCCGTATCTCGAGATTCCAGACCGTCTTCTGCCCGATACCCATCCCGGAGAGCAACTGTCGGCTTACCTCGATGGTCAGCTCGACACCATCGAGCACGACTTCGTGGTCACACATCTTGGGTTCTGCACCGATTGCCGGTTGGAGCTGCACGAGCTAGATGGAGCCCGCACCGCGATCCGTTCGCTTCCCGGTCTCGATCCGCCGGAATTCCTCGAGGCGCACAGGGAACGCATCGAAAACCAGCGGTGGACCCGACGTCGTGTCATGACTGCCGGAGCCGGCATCGCGGCGGCCGCCGCGATTCTCGTCGCCACTTTTGGCCCCACGACAGATCCGGGCGGCGACCTCGATATCAACCCATTGTTCGATCAGCACCAGGCCCGTACGTCTGTCGAGCCAGGTCTCAGTGTTGTCCCTGGCTTTTATTCGGCGAGTTTCACACCATGAGTAAATCCGTTCTACGCATCATCACCCTGGCTTCACTCACTGGAGTCCTTGTCGTGGCTCTGATCGGTAGTGCTGATGCCCAAGAGCTCGACGACTATCTGACAGATGCAGATCAGGCAACCTTTGGTGGGCGACAGGCGACGTGGTGCAGCTTCGGAGGTCAAACAGAATTCTCGGTCGTGTCAGTTGAGCACGCCGGGCCGCTGGTCATGGTCGAAGCTGCCGGCTCATCGCAGATGGTCGGTGGCGGTCGGTACTCGGTGGTCGACGATGTGGGTGGCGGCATTGCAATATCTGACTGGTCGTCGACCGACGTCAGTGGCAGGTACTCGACTGCCAGTGTTGAGGCGGAGTCCCGGCTCGGCCGCGACGTCGTCGTAGTGAGTGTTGCTGAGGGCGAGCTGATTCGGGCTCGAATGTGGTTCGACGACGAAACCGGGGCTGCGCTTGGGTCCGAGGTCTATGACGACACCGGCGAGCTGTTCAGGCTCAGCTGGATGCTCGACTTTGATGCGAACGCCCGCAAGATCTACGCCGCATTACGGGAAGCCGGTTCCGTATATGACGTCGTGGCCAAGACCGACGTCAAGAGCCTTCCGAACACCGCTGCCGGATACTCTCTCGTCGACACCTATGCCGGTCCCGATGAGTCGGTCCACTTTTTCTATGGAGATGGGCTCTTCTCATTCTCGGTGTTTGTCATTGATGGTCGGATTGCCAACAGCCCGTTTGCCGATGCCGAGACGATGAACGTTGGCGGCCGTGACTACCGGTGGCTGCTTACCCCCTCGGATCTCTGGGTGCAATGGAGCGGCGGTGGTCTGACGTATGTCCTCGTCGGAGATCTGCCCCCCGACCACCTCGAAGAAGTTCTTCCGGAGCTCCCGCTGCCGTCGCAAGCCAACATCTTGTCTCGCTTCTGGAGAGGCCTGTTCGGCTAGTCCTCAGGGCGTCTCAGCTGGATTCGTCACCTGTCCTAGGAACAGCATTTCGCCGGTGGACGAGTGTTCGATCCAGAACAGAAACGGCCGATTGGCAGTGAGCGTTGCCGGAGCCGCTGCCGACTCGAGCGTGATGACGAGGGCAGTGGCAGCTGCTGCCTCGGTCCCCTCTTCATCTAGGGCAACAAAAGTCTTGTGGAATGCGTCAGAAACATACAGTTCCCTGACCGCGGTGATCCCCGTCAGATCCGCTCCGTTGCCGCTTGGCCCTTCGAACGCGGTCCGCATCCCCAACTCCTGCAACACCGACTTCAGCCCGAGCTCGGTCTCAAATTCAAATGACGGCAGCGTCAGCGTCACCTGTCTTTCGTCCCATGCGATGCTGAGATCGTCAGGGCCAAGAGCAGCAGCCAGTCCGGCTGGTGATCCAGACTTCGGCAAGAGCACGACCATCGCCGCGTCCCCTGCGTAGGGAAGCCGCACTGCGTCGAACAATTCGTTGCTGGCATAGCCCATCTTGCGGTTGGCCTGCATGAGTGAGGCATCGACCTCGGTGCCGTCCAGCAGTTGGAACGGCCCGATGGTGGTCGCAGATTTGTTGAATGGCTCGAACCAGTTGGCTTTGAACCATATGGCGTTCACCAAGGCCAGGCGGGTATCGACCGTGATGGCGCCCTCTGGGATGAGGTCCTTGATTCGGTCCTCGGTGGTGTCCTCGACCCATTCGTTGACTATGGCCCGAGAGCCTTCTGGGTCCCCGGCATAGTCGAGCAAGCGGAGACCGGCTCCGTAGTTCTCCGCCAATATCTGCAGGTATTGGTCTAGGAATGGGTAGCCGCCCTGTCCCCACGCGGAGTTGGCGGGCCGAACGGTGAATGGGGCTCTCGTGTCCTCGTCCCCCATTGGCGGAGGAGTTGTGGCGAGCGCCGTGTCGATGTGGTTGCGGACGGCGTGCAGGGTCTCATCGTCGACGCTCAGGTTTAGAACATCGGCGATTTCGGTGGCGGTTGCTCCTCTTGCCCCCGGGTACAGCATCGATAGTGCAGCTGCAATCGAATACGGAGAGAGCATGAGGTTGGTCTCCCCAGCGGCAACTCGGAAGAGATCCATGCCGAAGGCAGCATCGGCGGCGACAACCGCGGCAATATCCGAGTCGGTAACTGTGGCTGCGATCCTGGCGAGATCAAGCCGGACGACCTCTCCAGGAATGAAACCATCTGGAGAGCTTCCAGGGTCGGTTGTCGGAGCGAGGGTTTGATTGGTTGCCGAGGGTTGCGTCGGGGTTGTCTCCGAGGTCGAACCGCAAGCGCCCACAAGCAGAGCCATAGTTACGAGAGCGGAGCAAAGGCGTACGTTCTTCATACTCGTAAGACGACAGGATGCGCTATCAAGGTTCCCAAGGGCGACCTTGAATTACTCGAGTTCGGCGCAGCCGATGTCGCAAGCTGCCCGCAGGGCAGCCGATGAGCCTCCACGGCAACTATCCACCATCTGCCTCGATACCTGCCGGTCTCCCTGCGGGCCCCGACCATGTTGTGAACTTCGTCCGGCCCATCAACGATTCGTAGGGTTATCGCAAGGGCATACATGCGGGCCAGGGGAGTGTCTTGAGCGACACCAGCACCACCGTAGACCCGGATGGCATGGTCCAGCACCCACAAGGCAGTGTTAGGGGCCACGACCTTGATGGCAGAGATATCTCGCCGTGCGGCCCGGTTGCCGACAGTGTCGGGCAGCCATGCCGTACGTAAGACGAGGAGTCGGGCGTGTTCGAGATGCCACCGTGCCTCGGCTATCCAATCCTGGACCACACCTTGGTCGGAGATTGCGCCGCCAAACGCGGTCCGTTCCTTGGCTCTGATCACCATCAGGTCAAAGGACCGCTCTGCCATACCAAGGACTCGCATGCAGTGGCGAGTCCCTTGTGATTATGCCTTGCGAACTCCGGGCGACGAGCTTTCACGGCATCCTTAGAACCTAGCGAGCGCCTCAACGTAGGAATCGAACTCGCGGCCGATGCCCAACGCTTCTGTGTTGATGACCTCGCGGATGATGCCGTCGGCATCGAGCACAAAGGTGTAGCGGTGGGCCGCCCCGACCTTCTCCTTGAACGCACCGTAGGCCTTGGCTACCTCGCCGTGGGGCCAGTAGTCCGAAAGAACCGGGAAGTTGAAGCCGTTCTCATCGGCCCACTTCTTGGCCACCGGTACCGCATGCACGGTGATGATGACAACCTTTGCGTCCATGTCATTGAGCTTGCTGAGGTGATCGCGGATCGCACACGTTTCGTCATCGCAAATCCCGGTGAACGGGAACGGGATGAAAACCACCAAGGCCTTTGAACCCTGGAGCGACTCTAGAGAAACAGATTCTTTGTTCTGGTCGAGTAGCGCGAACGACGGGGCGGGGCTTCCAGTTTTCATGTCATTTTCCTTTCGATGTCGGCGGCAACATAGCCCAGTTGGGAAGCGTCGCCGACGGTTGTCAGTCCAACAGGACGCGAGCTGCCCATCCCACTGGATCGCTCAGTTCTTCGAGGCGCGGTAGCTTCTCGGGTTGCTCCCAGAGACGCTGCAACGTATCGGCCCCCCAGCGTCGCTCGATATCGGTGCAGAAGGAAGCGGCCTCGGAACCCAAATGGCGATCCACCCGGAGACCGAGGAGCTGTTGGAGGAACTGCTCAGCTTCGTTTGGTTCGCTGCGACGGAGCTGAACGGCGGATTCGATCTCGCCCAGCTGCGGGATGAGGTCGGCGGCCGCGGTCCGCACCGCATAATCTCCAAAACCCTCGATGAAGGCGATGAATGCCTGTATCGGTTTCAGCGCCTCGGCGTCATGGGAGCTGCCGAGCATTTTGGCCAGTCCACCAGGCTCGTCGACCAAGCCTTCCAAGGCGGCGGGGTCGGTCATGCTGGACGGATCCTGCAGCCCACCGATCATGTCCATGAGACCTGACAGATCGAATTCGACAGTCTCGTAGAAGGCACTGACGGCATCGATAAAGAACCCCCGTACCCATTCCACGTTCAAGATGGCGTGGTTAGTGACCTCGCGAAGCACCGCCCACATTCTGATCTGGTGTGACTCGATGTTGTGATCTCGTGCGAAACCCTCGACATTGGGCACAACCAGGGAGAGGCTGTCGTGGTCCAGAGCGGGGAGCCCGGTGTCGAACTGGCCTAGGACACGGTGGCTCATGAACCCGATCATGGTGCCTGCCTGGATGCCAAGAATTGCTGGTGTCATCGGAGCGAGGAAAGGACTTGCCATTGCCGCCAGGCCGCCACCTTGGGAGAGCTTGTCCGCAAGCGGCTCGATGAGGTAGCGGAAGGACTGCTCGTTGTGTTCTGCCCAGGCATGCCTGTCCACAGGATGGATGGTCTGGGTCGTAGAGACGTCAAGGCTCAGCCGATCCGCCAGCCGTAGCTGGGCGGCGAGGGTTAGCTCCTGATACTCCTCTGCAATCTTGGGCTCTATCGGCTCGGTAGCCCCGGCAAGGGACTGGGTGATTTCCTTCCCCAGTTTCCAGTTCACAGCCCCGGGGCTGTTGAGGAGCTCAAATAAGCGGTCGAATAGGTTGTCGCTCATGTTCCTTCTCCTAAAGATCGTCGGGGCGCACGTCGGGGACCACGTCAATCTCGAGCTGCTCCGAGCCGCGGACAATCGAAAGCGTAACTACATCCCCGACCCGGAGCCGGCGCAGTCCGCTGATCAGGTCGTCGGGTGTCGTGACCGTGTTTCCGTTGTATGAGACCACCCGGTCCCCTGACTGCACCCCGGCCTCTTGTGCCGCTGAGAGACCCACGAAGTCGCTCACCAAAGCACCCGAGGGGATGAAAGCTCCATCAGGGGCCTCCTCAAACGCAATGGCGAGGCTTACACCGAGGAACGGGTGCTCCACGCCGCCGGTTTCGATGATCTCATCGGTGATACGGGTGACCAGTTCGACGGGGATGGCGAATCCGATGCCTTCGGCGCCAGCGCTACTCAGCCCGATTGCCGACGTAATGCCAAGGAGCCTGCCCTGGCCGTCGACAAGGGCACCGCCGCTGGACCCTTCGGTTATGGGTGCATCGGTCTGCAGCATGTCGAAAAGCGTGTCCGTCGGGTTCGGGCCTGTCGTCACCTGTCTTCCGAATGCGGACACGACACCGACCGTCACCGACGGCCCTCCAGCGAGGCCCAAGGGGCTGCCGATTGCGATGGCGATCTCGCCGATTTCGGCTGTTTCAGTAGATCCAATCTCTATTGGGGTTAGGCCGGTGGCGGCGATTCGAAGGACTGCCAGGTCGGTGCGCTGGTCCGATCCGACGACGTCCGCTTCGTAGATGCGGCCGTTACCGAAGATGACTTGCACCCGCTCTGCATCCGTAATGACGTGGTGATTCGTTATGACGAGTCCGTCCGCACTGAGGACAACGCCGGATCCGGATGCAAAACGCTCGAAGGAGTCCCCGACAACCAGGCCCACATCTACGGTGACAATCGAGGGCACGACTTTGCGGGCAACTGCAGCGGCACTCGACTGCTCGCCCGCGGTAACTACCTCGCGGATGGCAACCGGCTGTCCGTTGCTGTCAACGGTCTGCGCCACGTCGTCGTCAAAGATGCCGCCGGCCCAGAGCGCCCCCGCCAGCATGGTCGCTCCGATGAGCCCCCCGAGCAATGCGATCAACCAGCCGGCTCGAGCCCTCGTGGGTAGCTCCAGTGGTGCCGGGGGATTCTGGGGTTGGTTCTGGGCATAGCGGAAGAGGGAGGGTGTCAGCGTTGGTGGCGGGGGCGCGGTCGGCGGAGCGGAGACCGGCACCTCGCTTGCGCTGGCTGCAAATGTCGCTTCCTCGTCAGGATCGACGGGCGGTCGGAAGGGGTCCCATGAGTCAGGGTTATTGTTGTCCACGGAGATGATTGTATGACCTCAAACAAACAACCAGGGCGAACAGGCGATTTAGTGGTGGTTGGCGCCGATGCAATCGACTCTGCCCGACTAATCGAATTCGTGACAACACCGCAATGCGGTGCGGTTTGCTTGTTCCTGGGCACAGTGCGGGATCACTCCCGGGGCAAGGAGGGCGTGACCCATCTCGAGTACGAGGCATACGATGACGTTGTCGAGGTCAAGATCCAAGATATCGTCGATGAAGCACGGAACAAGTGGTCGATCGAGCGAATCGCTGCGGTGCACCGTGTTGGGTCGCTGCACGTTGGCGAGTCGAGCGTCGCGGTTGCTGTTAGCTCAGGTCATCGCAAGGAATCCTTTGCGGCTGCCCAATACGTCATCGACGAGCTGAAGGCACGGGTGCCAATCTGGAAGAAGGAACACTGGCCAGGGGGAGCTGAGTGGGTCCGCGAGGATCTGGAGCACGGGTCCGCGGGGCACTGACGATGGATCAGTTCATTCCCTGCCAAAGTTGTGGCCAGACAGTCAATCGATTTCTTGAGGTATGTCCCTATTGCCAGCAAGACCCTGGCGGTGACCGCACCGATAAGCCGGTGACGCTGCCCCCATTGGCTCCCGGGGTGCCGCACGGGCGGTTCTATCCATTGCAGTCGGTGGCGCTGTTCGCACAGTTGCTGTTCGCTCTCTTCATTCTCGGCAACATCGTCAGCCTGGTAACTGGGTGGGCATATCGCAACGGGCTGCTCGACCTTGCCGCCGATCGGCCAACGATCTTTGAGGATGTGGCCCTCGCCGAGGACCGATACTTTGCAGCGATCGGGGTCGTCAGCATCGGTTTCATCGTGTTGTCGATCGTGTTCGTCATTTGGTTCTGGAGGACGTACTCAAACCTCCTTGCCATGGGTAGGAGTCGCACCCGTGGTGCCGGTTGGGCCATAGGGTCTTGGTTCATTCCAGTAGCGGGTCTGATTATCCCGTACGGAATCGGTGCCGAGATCTGGACGCAGAGTCGACCAGAGCCGGGCCCGGTCAGCGCACACCGGGATCCGAACATGGAGCCGGTGATCTCGTGGTGGGCGTTGTACGTGATCATGTCGTTGGTCAATCAGGTCGGTCTGTTTATGGACGGCGAAAGCCAAGACTCCGCGGTGCTTGCCGGGATCGTTGGGGTTGACCTGGTGTCGTCGGTTGTCGCGATTGCGGCAGCAGTGGCTGCAGTTCGGTTTGTGCGGCTCGTTACGGCACGCCAAGAAGCCCTCGAGCAAATCGTCGGGGTGCCGGCGTTTAACTAGCCGAACGACCAACCACCATCTCGGCGGCCTCTCGCACCATCGGATTGCGGTCCTGGGCTGCCCGGCGCAGCGCAGCTTCGATCTCATTTCCATCGAAGACGGACAGGGCGGGGACGCACCGACGTCTGATCTGTGGCGGTCCACTTTCGATGAGGGCGAGCAACGTCGGCGTTGCCCTTTCGTCGCCGATTGCCCCGAGGGCGGCGACAGCCGCCTCCCTAACCAACTTGTCCTCGGCGTCGTCCGCAGCTCGCTCTATCAGCGGTACTACTGACAGAGGGGAGGCCACTTCGCCGAGGGCGGTCACGGCAGCCTCACGGACCTCGGCGGCTTCATCATGCAGCGCTTGATGCAACACTGCGGCGTCTCCGGCACCGCTCAGCCCAAGAATCTCTGCGCATTCGCGGCGCACCTCAGCAGCGGAGTCGGCAAACAGCATGTCGGCAAGTCGATCGTGTAGTTCGGGGTGGTGCAGACTTGTCGAGACGGCGATCCTGCGATTGGCGGGCTCGGCTGTGTCGAGAAATCGGCCCGGGTCGCGGAGTAGCTCCGTCAAAATATCTCGGTCCCGGGCCGTTGGGTCTTCGCTCATGGTTCCAGACGGTAACCGACACCGAGGGCGCCGGTGTTGGTACAGCCCATTCCACCCCACGGCGGTTAACCCAGTGACCCG
>JASJHC010000261.1:0-6276 GCA_033791245.1 Acidimicrobiia bacterium
CGCCTCGACCGCCAAGTCATAAGGAGTTGCCATGCAGGGACCTAACTATCTCGATCTAGCCAAGACACTCGCCGAAGGTCACTATCAAGACGAAGCCCGCCACAGTGCGCCGAAGAAGACCCATCCCAGCAAACGTCAAACGACGCCGCGGGAGCGGGTCGGCCATGCGCGAATCGGCCTCGGAGAAAGGCTCGCGCCTAGCGAAATCCGATTGAACGTGAGCACTGGCCCCCCCTTCTAGCGGGATCTAGTCAGCCCGATCGACCGGCGTTACCGTTGCCTCGGCGCCGGTCGACTTGCGTCCGGTACCGATGCCATAAGGGCCCTCCGCGATACGCCCCCCCTCACAACAGGCCAATCCAGTAGGTTTGTTGCATGAAGGTGCTGGTTACGGGCGCAACGGGCTACATCGGTGGTCGACTTGTCCCTCGCTTGCTCGATGGCGGGCACGAGGTGCGGTGTATGACCCGCGATCCTGATCGACTCACGCTCGACCCCTGGCGAGACCAGGTAGAGGTTGTCGCCGCGGATGCCTTCGAACCCGCAAGTTTGGACACGGCGCTCGATGGCTGCGATGCCGCTTTCTTCCTGATCCATGCGATGAAGGGTTCTCCAAAGAGCTACGCCGAGCAGGGCCGGCTAGCTGCCGCTAACTTCCGCGATGCTGCGGATCGGGTGGGTCTTGGCCGGATCGTGTACCTCGGAGGTCTCGGCTCTCAGGATGACCAACTGTCCGAGCACCTTGCCAGCCGTCAAGAGGTTGGCGAAGTCCTGGCGATGGGCGATACCCCCGTTATTGAGCTGCGGGCAGCGGTCATTATCGGGTCGGGTTCGATGTCCTTCGAGATGATCCGTCACCTCACAGAGGTGCTCCCGGTCATGATGACCCCGCGCTGGATCGAGACCAAGTGTCAACCGATCGCCGTCCGCAACGTCTTGGACATACTGGTCTCGCTCCTCGACGATCCCAATCCAAGCGACATGGTCTACGACATCGGCGGCCCAGACATACTCACCTACGAAGAGATGATGCGGATCTACGCCGAGGTGGCAGGGCTGCGCAAGCGCCTTGTCCTGCCGTTCCCGATATTCAGCTCTCGTCTGTCAGCGCCCTTTGTCGGTCTGGTTACTCCGCTACCTGTAGAGGTTGCCCGCCCCCTCATCGAGAGTGTGCTCAACGACGTTGTAGTCAGACGCCCCTCTCCCCCAGGGTTCGACCCGGGCGACCTCATTCCATACCCGGAGGCGCTGCAGCGTGCCCTCTACAGCATCGATCACTCCGAGGTCGAAACTCGATGGTCCGATGCGTTGGCATCTCCAGGGGCCCCCTTGCCGCGAGATCCAGCGTGGTCGGGCGCTCTAATGCAAACCGACCGGCGCGTCGCCGATTCAAAAGCACCGACCCAAGATCTCTTCTGGGCGGTGACGAGAATCGGAGGCGACGTCGGGTATTACGCCATGAACTGGGCGTGGACCATCCGCGGCTGGATCGACCAGGTCATCGGTGGTGTCGGCCTGCGTCGAGGAAGGAGAGATCCCGAGGACCTACGGCCGGGTGAGTCGCTCGACTTCTTCCGAGTGGCCGAAATCGATCCGGCCCAGGGTCGGCTCCTTCTGCAAGCTGAGATGAAGGTCCCGGGGACTGCTTGGCTGGAATGGTCGACAGAGTGGATCGAAGGTGGCTCTCGCCTGGTGCAGACAGCCTGGTTTGTGCCCCGTGGCCTCATGGGTCGGCTGTACTGGTGGATCCTTCTTCCGTTTCACGCCCCGATCTGGCGGCTCATGGTGCGGCGGATGGCTCGCACCGCGGAGCGACGGGCCAAGATCAGCTAGAACGAGGCAACAGCCTTAGGCGGACTGAAGGCCCATTTCGCCGTGCATGGCGGCATGGTTGGGTTGCGCTTCGCGCAGAAGGCCGGCGACAGACGGTTCGTCGTTCTCGTAGCGGAAGAAGATGCGCCATCCCTCGCCGTATTCATGATTCCCGACCACAAGGCTGTGCATATTGACGAACTCGGGAGGTACGGGGAACCCGGCTTCGGCTTGGTGGGCATCACGGTTGCGATATGCGCTGGCGATCGACTCCCCGATCGTCTCGTCGAACGTCCCTTGGTGCGTTGGAGCGTCACCATCTGGCTGCCACCACCAATACACCGAAGCCCCACGCAACAACCGAGGCAGCGCATTGGCGGCAAAGCGGATCGGCGGGCCGTAGTAGGCCACATGCATATCGTGCCCTGCAGTAATACCTAGGAGATCACCGCTGCTGTAGATACTGTCGATGAGGTCACCCACCAGTTCGTCAGCCCGCTCGTCGTCGCTGAACGCGGCGTCCGCAATCTGCTCGGTGAGGACCTCGGAGTTGATCCAGGCGTCACCTTCTGGGGTCTCGACCTCGATCCAGACTTCGCTGCGGACCATAGATTTGGCCCCGGTTGTTAGAACCCCTCGTTCGGTGGCCGCAAACCGGAACTTGACCGGCTGGTGAGTGCCCGGCTCGGTCCGCACGGGCACGCCTGCGCCCGACAACGACATAACGATATCGACCTTTCTGCGGGCCGCCATTGGCAATGCGGTCGGGGTACTGACGAATGCGAATTTCTGGCTGAGACCCATGTAGAGCGAAGCAAGCGCAAGCAACAACACTGCAAACATTGGAAATCGAAGTGCCTGGAAGGTGTCGAACACTGACCCAACCATCAGCTTGAGGCCGGTCAGCAACGGGGTCCCCTCGGGCGGAGGCGGAGATGGCCGACTATTGCTGCCATCTGGGTTGCCAAGATCATCGGCCACCAATGACGGGATGCCGACCAACGCGGCGGGGATCCTCACAATCACTGTCAACGTAGAGGAGGCTTTCGCACCTGACGGGTCCGAGACAACAAATGTCAGCGGAGCCATGTCATGGATAACGCCATCCAGGTTGAGCACAAACACCCCGGCATCGGAGTGTCGCACGGTGCCTTCGACCGGTGGTTCCAGGATGAAGTCCAACAGATCACCATCGACATCATTGACGTAAGGGCCAAGGTCGATCGTTAGTTCCTCACCGGAGTGGCCAGTGATCTCAATTGGTGTCGCAAAGGGTGGGTCATTGACGGCCCGGATGGTGATGTCAATCTTGCCGGACGCCTTCAGGTCACCATCACTAACGGTGTAGGTGATGGTGTCCTCTCCGTTGAAGTTCTGCACCGGAATGTAGATGAAGCTACCGTCGAGGCTCCAGTCGATCGAACCATGTGACGGTTCGGTCACCTCAAGAACCACAATCGATTCCCCCTTGGGGGGGTAATCATTGGAGAGTGGATGGAACACAGCCACAGAGTCGTCGGTCAGAGTCCGCGTGTCATCGACAACGACTGGGGCCACATTCTCCTCGACGATCAACAGCACAGGGATCGGCTCGGACAGGCGCAGCCCATCGTTGAGGCGATAGGTGAAGGCGTCGAGATCGACGTCTTCACCCCTGTTGCTATAAACAAATGACCCGTCCGAGTTGAGCCTGATCGAGCCATGAGCGGGACGCGTATCTATCACCGTGGTGATCGGCCGGCCCTCGGGATCACGATCATTGATCATCACACCTGGTGCATCTATGACCAACACTCCTCCACGGCGAACCGCGTACTCATCCGGACCACCCGAAGGCGCACGGTTGGGTGTGATCGAAATCGTTGCAGTGCCGATCGCAGTCAAGGCACCGTCTGAGACCGAGAATGTGAACGAGTCGGTCCCGGTGGCCACAGCGCCTGGGGTGTAGTCATAGAGCCTCGGCCCACCGGTCAGCACACCCTGAGCTGGTGGCGACACAATGCGGAAGGTGAGGGCATCCCCATCAGGATCGGTGCCGTTCAACACCAAAGGAGACGGGACACCGGCTTCGGCATAGATGGACACGTCCGAAGCTGTTGGGGCCCGATTCGTGTTGACAATGGTCCAGCTAAACACCGCCCGACCGCTCCGTACTGGAGTGCCGTCGTCCGTGGCATTGACGGTCACCGGATACGGTGAACCATGCGACCCATCAAACGGAACGGTCCCTGAGATCTCCCCAGTCAACGGATCGATCGACAGGCCCGGCGGCAACCCACTCGCAGAGTATCTGAGCGTCCCGGCAGGCACATCACTATCGGTTGCGACCATCCGCAGCACAACCGCGTCGTCCTCGGCCGACACCTGAGAACCCGGGTTCACCACCACGGGAGCAGCATTGGCCTCAGCTACTTCGATCCGAACTTGTCGGCTTGTCGCCCGTACCGGCAAGCCATCATCGGTGACTGTCACATTGAAGAGATAGACCCCGGGGCCTTGCGTCTCCGCTGGCGTCCAGGCAAAGGTTCCGTTGGCAGAATCGATGCTGGCTCCTGCTGGAGCCCCGCTCAACGAGAACCTGAGAGTGTCCCCCTCTACGTCGCTGGCGGTGGCAATGAACGTCGCAACGTCTAGCTCATCGAGGCTGAGCGACGACGGCGTGACCAATGTCGGAGCATCATTGACCGGGGTGACCGTGACAGACACCGTGGCCGAGTCGAGTCCGCCCCGCCCATCCGCGATCTCGTACACAAAGGAATCGGACCCCACGTAATTGAGGTCGGGTGCGTAGGTGACACTGTTCCCAGAGATAGCCGCAGTGCCGTTGGCCGGATTGGAGACACTCGATACCGTCAGGGGATCTCCGTCGGGGTCCGTATCGTTGCCGAGGACCGCAATTGCCAGCAGCGTGTCTTCGCTAGTAGTC
Source organism: Acidimicrobiia bacterium (assembly GCA_033791245.1). GTDB lineage: Bacteria > Actinomycetota > Acidimicrobiia > Spongiisociales > UBA5794 > JAAETI01. Next base: position 4,739 of record JASJHC010000261.1, read on the forward strand.
ACAGCGTCACTGCTGCTGACCGGCGGACGGTTGGTGTCGTCGATCACCCAGCTGAAAGTGGCCTGTCCTGAGAGGTTGGGTGTCCCGCTATCAGCTGCGGTGATAGTGACCGCAGCTGGCGAGGCTGCAGATGCCGTGTAAGCAACGGTGCCCGAAACGACACCTGAGGCCGCATCGATGACAAGACCATCAGGAAGCCCTATTGCCGAATACGCCAACGTGTTCGCGGGGAGGTCAGAGTCAGCGGCAGACAGCGCCAGCGATACCAAATCTGTTTCGGCTGATCGCTGCGGCCCCGGGTTGGCGATGACAGGGGCGCTGTTCAGCTCGCCGACGGTAATCGTTACCGATTGGATAGCCCCGAGGGCGCCATCGGTGACAACAACATCGAAGGTGTAGACGCCAGGACCTTGCGATTCGGTGGGCGTCCACGTGAGCGTTCCTCCCCCGTCAATCCCGACACCGGCCGGCGGTCCGGACAAGCTGTAGACCAAACTGTTGGCTGGTAGATCGGAGTCGGTGGCAGTGACACCGAGCGATATAAAGGCGAGCTCGTCGACCGTTTGCGGGGCGATAGCTGCGATGGCGGGGGCGACATTGACCTCGGACACCGTCACCGTGATGGTATGAGAATCGGCAAGTGCCGGCGCTCCACCATCAGTGACTACAACATCAAATTCAAAGACGCCAGGTCCCTGAGCCTCGCTGGGGGTCCACAAGAATGCCCCGCTCATAGGATCGATGGTTGCCCCGCCCGGTGCCCCCGAGAGGCTGAAAACCAGTAGATCAGTCGGGTCCGGATCTGATGCCGATGCCGTGAACGCAACGAGGGAACCCTCGGCAATCGCTTGATCGGTTAGGCCCGCAAGCGTTGGCGCCACATTGACCACCGAGACCATCCGGACTATCTGAATCGCGTCATTGCCATTGCTATCGACGACGTCGTAAGCAACTGAATAGGTGCCGACAGCCGACGTGTTGACCGCCGAAGCGTTCACCGTGACCAGACCGGTGACGTCACCATCAAAGCTGTCGACAGCGGTGGCACCGGACTCGACGTATGGTGATCCGACCGGAATCACCTGCGGGTTGGATCCGACAAGGGTGATGATGGGGGCAGTTGTATCAACAACGTTTACGGTGCGGATGATCTGGAGAGCTGCGTTGCCATTGCTGTCGGTGACGTTATAAGTAACGGGATAGGAACCGACCGCAGAGGCAACCACAGCCGAGGCATCAATCGAGACGACAAGAGTGACGCTTGCGTCAAGGTTGTCAGTAGCGGTGGCACCGGCCTCCAGGTAGCTGGACCCAGCCTCGATCGTCAGAGGATTTGACCCGCCAAGCGTGATCACCGGAGCCGTCGTATCCACCACATTGACCGTCCGGAAGCCAAAGGCCGCATTCCCGGAGCTGTCGACCACGTCATACGTGACGACATACGAGCCAATCGCACCGGTATCGACTGCACTGGCATCAATGATGATCGAGCTGGTCAGGTCACCGTCACCAACATCAGACGCAGACGCCCCGGCTTC
>JASJHC010000262.1:0-10056 GCA_033791245.1 Acidimicrobiia bacterium
TGAGCGTGTCTCGAACAGGCACCGCGGGGACGACGCCATCGACATCTCGGGCCAGCAGCGTGTCGATGATTGATTTGACCATGTCTTTGGTGGCGAATGGCCTGGCAGCATCGTGAACAATGACAAAGTCCACATCATCGGGAACCTCAGCAAGACCCGCCGCGACCGAATCACGACGCCGGTTACCGCCGGGAATGCCCCCCGGAACCGGTCCAACGACGACAACATGGCTGACCCCAGCATCGACCAACATGTCTCTGCCCCACGACCACAGCGGTTTGCCCTGCAACTCCATCGAGTGCTTCGGGCCGCCAAAGCGCAGCCCAGCGCCGCCGGCAACCAGAATGGCCCAAATGGACGCGGAGTCGGGGGGAACGCTCACTCGTCCTCGGGAATCTCGACCTTGGGAAGCGCACGGTCAAGTCTCTTGACCGCCTCCTCCTCGTCGAGGTCTAGGGCGAATCGCAATTCGGAGATGATGATGAGACGAGCCTTGGCGAGCATCCGCTTCAGAGCCGGCGAGATGCCCTTTATCTGCTGGGCATAGGTCAAGTCACGCACTACTTCGGCAACCTGGAAGATGTCACCGCTGTTGATTTTCTCGGTGAGCAGCTTGTACCAACGGCTCCAGTTCTTGCCTGCCTCTTGTGGCTCGTCTTTGAAGGTTCTGAAAACCTGCCGCGCTTTGTTCTGAGAGATAACCGGTCGTACCCCGAGGTCAAGCGCCTTACCGACTGGTACGCGGACCGTCAGCTGGTCGGTCGCAATCTCAAGAACGAAGTACTCGTGCTTCTCGCCTGCGAAGTCGATCTTCTCGCGCTTGATGATTGTTGCCGCCCCATGGTGGGGATAGACAACATAATCACCTACGGAAAATGGGCTCACGATCTTCTTGGCTCGCCGCGGGGCTGGCTTTGCGGCTTCGGCCTTCTTGCTCGCAGCAGTCCTGATCGGTGCCCGCTTTGCGGCCGCTGTCTTCGCTGGGCCCCTTTTTGCCGGAGCCTTCTTGGCTGGCGCCGTCTTGGCTGGCGCCTTCTTTGCGGGCGCGTTCTTGGCGGGAGCCTTTTTGGCTGCGGTCGTCTTTTTGTTCGTCACACTCTGTCCGGGTTGTTGCTAGATCGCGCATTGTAACTGGATGTGGAATCGCTTTGGGCAGCAGCGGCCCGTTTATGCCAATCGCGGGCCTAGGCCTCGCCCAGGTCGATCATACGATCGAAGAAGCGTCGCAGCTGCTGAGCCCGGGCCCGACCGACGCCTTCCACCTTCTCGAAATCGGAAACACTGGCGTGCAACAGCCTCTGGAAACCCTTGAAGTGGCCGACCAGTGCTTGGCGCACCGAATCTGGAACACGGGGCACCCGCGTTAGTGCGCGCAGGCCTCGCGGCTCCATGCCTTCTTCTTCGTCGGCAAAACCCAGCGCTGCCGACAAGCGCGACAGATCGTGCAGCTCGTCCGTAGGGACCACTGAAAGTCTGTCGAAGACCGATTTCTTTCCGCTGCGTTTCCGATAGTCGGCAAACACGTTCTCGGCGAGCTCGTCAACCCCCTCCACCAGGTCGGTGGCCTGAATGCTGATGAGTTCTGCCTCGCCACCAAGAGCAACAAGAGTGCGCTCGATCTCGTCATACATTCGCATCACCAAGGCCGCCCGGGCCAGCACCACAAGTACGTCAAGGGTCCCAACGACGTCGTCGACCTCGGCGCGGGTGAGCCGGTCCTCTGCTGACTGCAGCCGCCGTCGCAAACGCTCCAATGAGTTCAGCGAGTTGTTGGCGCTAGCGAGAAGATCGGAGGGACGGGCCAATTCGTAGCGATGACCATGCCGATAGACAATTGCGGTACGCCAACCCTCTTCACTGACAGCGAGGACATCGTTGCCGGTCTGAATAGCCATTCGCTCTGCGGTTCGGAACCGAGTTCCGGTCTCGTTGGTTTCGATCGTCGGGTCCGGAATGAAGTGGACATTGGCTCTGGTGATGGATCCCTTCTCATCATCAATGACGATCCCGCCATCCATCTTGGCCAGCTCGGCGATACGTTGTGCGGTGAAGGTTGTGTCGTGGAGATGGAACCCCCCACTCGACAACGCCTCGAGTTTTGCACCAGCACCAATGACGATCAGAGCTCCGGTGCCTTGGGCGTGGATCAATTCAACGGCGATGCGCAACGCGGTACCCGGAGCGAACCGGCGCAGAACCTCATAGGAGTCGGACGTACGGGAAACCATGAGGGCGAGGCTAGCGGAAAACCCTGCGGCTGCGTTGTATGTTGGGCAGCTGCAGCCGGTCAGCGGCGCTCTCCGGCCAATCCCGCCATCGCCAGCGCTTCCTGCAGAGTCTTGAGTCCACCGTTGCCAGGCCTGATCAAGAGTTCTGGTTCGAACCGACTGGCCTCCTCCTGACGGCGATCACCGTGTGCCGCGCTTCGTATCTCGCCGGTTAGACCGATCTCTCCCCAAGCAGCTGTCAGCGGCAACGGCCGATCCAAGACGGACGAAACGATGGCAAGAGCCACCGCAAGATCGACCGCCGGGTCCTTCAACCGCACCCCTCCCACAACGTTGACGTGAACGTCCGCTTTCCCGAGCTGAATTCCGGCGTGACGCTCCAAGACCGCCAGCAGCTGGTGAACTCTGGCGCCATCCAGCCCCTTGACGCTGCGCCGTGGTTGCGGGAGCACGGTTGGTACAACGAGTGCCTGCACCTCGCACAACATCGAGCGGCGCCCTTCCACCATGGGAAACAGAACAGTTCCCGATGATCCGATGCGGTGTGCCTCAATAAGCACTCCAGATGGGTCGGGCACCTCATCAAGACCAACGTCGCCCATGGTGAACACACCGACCTGGTTGACGGATCCATAGCGGTTCTTCAGCGAACGCAGCAGCCGTAACCCACCGTCACCCTCACCTTCGAGGTACATGACAACATCAACCATGTGCTCGAGGGTCTTTGGTCCTGCGATCGAACCTTCCTTTGTTACGTGGCCCACCAACGCCACCACGGTTCCCGTCCGTTTGGCAAAGTCGATGAATCGTGCCGCCGACTCACGCACCTGCACGACCCCTCCGGCGCTTCCCTCGGCATCATCTGTGGTGACGGTTTGAATGGAATCGATGATGAGCAGATCTGGTCGGTGATCAAGACTCGCCCCAAGGACGGCTTCAACCCGACCATCAGAAACAACTCTGAGACCGGGTACATCTATGCCGAGACGTGTCGCCCGCAGCGCAACCTGGGACGCTGACTCCTCCGCAGAAGCCAGAAGCACCGAACCCTCGGCGGCGATCTTGGCAGCCAATTGCAGCAGCAACGTCGACTTGCCAACGCCCGGCTCCCCACCGATGAGAACAACTGAGCCGGCAACTAGGCCACCGCCGAGCACCCTATCAACCTCAGCGATGCCGGTCGGTGTCCGCGGTCTGTCACTCACGGCAACATCGCGAAGAACCTGGATTGTAGAAGAAAGCCCCGATGAAGCGACCGATTCAGTGAGCGATCCTTCGGTGCGGCACTGCGGGCAGAAGCCCAGCCACTTGCCTGTCGTGAAGCCACATTCACCACACCGGTATGAAATCTGGGCAGCTTGGCGTTTGCGAGATTTGCTGGTCATGGCCTCAACCTACGGTCCCACCCCGACACATTCTGCCTCTTGCTATGGCCCACGAAGAAACCGCCGCACCTGCCATATGAGCAGAGCAACAGCCACTATCAAGAGGACAATGCCAAGCCCAATACTGGTGCCTGACCAAGCTTCAACCTCACGTACCGCACTAATCACAACCATCCGTGGCACAATAGCCCGGGCGGACCGACTGACGGAGACACGACGTGGCGAAAGACAAGGACCCATTCGACGATCTGTTCGAGCCGTTCGAGCTCGAGGACGGACCACCACCTCCGGGAACTGAGCCGCCCCCACCCCCGCCGAAACAAAAACCGGCAAGTACAGCTACCGCTCCGGTTGAACAGGCGCCGTGTCCTTCATGCGGTGCGTACAACCCGGCATACAACCGCCACTGCGAACAGTGCGGAGCCCGTCTCACCAAAGAACCACTCCCGGTTGCACCCGCTCCGATGGTGCGTTCCACACCAGGCGGTCGAGCGCTCAGTGTGCTTGCCGCCGCCGTCTTGCTTGTCGCACTGATTGCTCTGCTCGTTAACGTGTTTCGCGGGGGCGGCGACACCGCAGAGACAACGACCACCGCGGAAACAACGACGACAGTTGCTCCGGCGCGAGTAGAGATCACTCCAACGGAGGTCAACGCCAGCTCGGAGATCGCCGCCAGCTTTGGTGATTCCAATCTGATCGACGGAGATCTCGAATCCGAATGGCAAGCCAGCCACGATGCCACGCCGCTGGTATTGGAGTTCCGCTGGGCCCAGCCGGTGCAGATCGAGTACATCGAGATCTACAACATCGCCGAACAAAACCGTTTTCTGCGCAACTACCGGATCAACGGCTATGAGATCACAGTTGACGACCTGCCCGGTGTCTCCATCCGCAAGAATCTGGACAACGAAGCTGGTGGGCCGCAGAAGATCGACATCGCCAGCATCGAAACAACCTTGCTGACTATCGAGGTCCTGAGCGACTATCCATCGCAGGCGCTTAGCGGCGAGATTGCCTTCAACGAACTGGTCGTCGCCGAAGTCAGGTTCTTCGGAACCAACAGCTAGAACAAGCGCTTCTCAAGCCGTTCGGTTATCGCCCATGTACGCGCGGCCAATGTTGGCCGAGTCGCGACCGAGAACACCCACCCTTCCGCCTCATCGCTAGCTCGCCCCAAAACGGCGGGAACCGAGACTCGCTGTCAGGGTTCTCCGCCTAGGCAAACACCCGACCCGTGTCGTCGCGATATTGCTCGAGCAGACGAAGCCAAACCTCACTGAGGGTCGGGAACGCCGGAACCGCATGCCACAGGGTCGACAGAGGAACCTCACCGACGATCGCAATCGTCGCCGCATGCAACATCTCACCGACGCGGGGCCCGACGAATGTCGCTCCCACGATGATGTCTCGTGACGCATCGATGACGAGTTTGGTCGTGCCGCGATAGCCCTTGCCAAGGGTTGCAGCGGCGGCGACGTGGCCGATGTCGTACTCAACGGTGTGCACGTCGAGCCCGCTCTCGCGCGCTGCTTGCTCGGTCAGTCCGACCGCCGCGATCTCGGGGCTGGTGAAAACCACGCGAGGGGTAGCCTTGCGATCCCCATAAGCGGACGTCTCCAGACCGGCGATGTGAGCGCCGGCGATCCGCGCTTGGTACTTGCCGGTGTGGGTGAGCAACGAACGACCGTTCACATCGCCGACTGCATACAGCCAGCCGTCATCGACACCGGTGGCGCGCAGCTGATCGTCGACCTCGATGTACCGACCTGGTTCCAGGCCAACCGTCTCGATTCCCAGCGTTTTGGTATTTGGCCAGCGCCCGGTGGCGACGAGGATCTCATCGGCCTCGATGGACACAACCTCACCATCTGCAAGAGTGACGGTGGCCGTAACCGGCGTGTCGGCCGCCGCCCGCGCCAGGCTGCTCGTTGCCGCCCCCGTGTGCACCGTTACCCCCATCCGCACCAGGGCTGCCTTGAGTTCCTCACCAACAAAGGGTTCTTCACGGGGCAACAGCTGATCGGCGAGTTCGACGATCGTCACCTCTTCGGCTCCCAGCCACTTCCACGCTTGGGCCATCTCAACTGCAACCACACCGCCGCCGATTACGAGAAGACGATTCGGAACCTCCTTGGCGGTGGTCACGGCGCGGCTATCCCAGGTGGCGATCTCAGAGAGTCCGGGAATCGGCGGCCAGGCGGCTGTGGAGCCTGTTGAAACAACGACCGCCTTGTTGGCTTGATAGCTTGTCACCGAACCGTCCTCAGCGGTGACCGCAACCTGGCGTTCGCCAACGAGTTGTCCGTGCCCCCGGATCAGATCGACTCCAACACTGTCAAGCCAGGAGACCTGGCCCGCGTCATCCCAGTTGGCCGACATCGCATCGCGCCGTGCCAACGCCGCTTCGACATCAATCGACCCTGTGGCCGCTTCCTTGGCCCCTGGCACCCGCTGCAGAGCTTCCAGTGCCTCACCTGGCCGGAGCAGCGCCTTTGACGGCATGCAGGCCCAGTAGGAGCATTCGCCACCGACCAGCTCACGTTCAATCACTGCTACACGCAGTCCGCCGCGAGCGGCGATGTCTGCTGCATTCTCGCCAGCCGGTCCCCCGCCTACAACGAGAACATCGTATGTCGTGTCAATTGCGGTCATGGTGTCCACTCCTGTGCTGTGATGGTGACTTCGTCTTGAACCAGTGCAGATTGACGCTAATGCGTCATTGTCGGTTATACGACAGAGATGGCTACCGAGGCGAGTGCTGAAACCCCGCCGCAACGAACATCGACACCGCCAAGAACACAGGGGTGTATTTCCCGATGATCGTTCGACCCATCGTGGCAAAGAATGCAGCCATCCCCACCAGCCAATTGGCCAAGATCCCGGACAGGATCAGCTTGGACCAGCCCTCAACACCGCCAATGACCCGAAAGGACATCTTGGTGTCAACGACCTCGGTCAGTAGCGACTCAACCTCCCCGGTCGGCGGGTGGGCGATCGCGATAAGCCAACCGATGGTGACCGCACCAATCAGGTTGCCTAGCAACGCCAACGACCAGAACCGCAGGACCCGCCGCACCGACGATGCACCTTCGAGCAACGTCGCCGGCATCCACCACGTTCGCCTCGGTTAACAAAGCCGCCTCCGAGAGACCAACGAAGAAGAACCCGACGCTGAAGCCAAAGCCCTCAACCATGAGCCGTGCCCCTGGAGACTCAAACCCGGCACCCAACAGAATCGAGAACAGCGCTCCGACCGTGATGAAGGCACCGCCCATCGTTGCCAGCACCAGGATCTTGAAAACGCTCAGCCCATCGATGCGGTCATGGCCGAAGTCAGACAGCTGCTTGATGACCTGATCAGCTGGTATGTGTTGCGTGGGCGGTAGACCTTGGGGCGCGTCTGGGTAACTTATAGAAGCACCATGGCAGACACCACAAGTGAACCCTGTGACGGCTATTCGACCTCGTCAGCCATTTCGAGTGGTGGCTGGTCCGGTGTCTCCACCGAGGTGAAGGAAAGCCGCTCTGGATCTTCTGTGTCGACGTCGACAAGAATCGTTGCTCCGGCGGGGAACTCCTTGTAGAGCACCTTCTCCGAAAGCGGGTCCTCGAGCATGCGCTGGATCGCCCGGCGCAGAGGCCTGGCTCCCAACTGCGGGTCGTAGCCTGTCTTTGCCATCAGATCCTTGGCGTCCTCGGTAAGGGCGAGATCCAGAGCCTGTGACTCGAGTTGCTCACGAACACGACGTAGGAAGAAGTCAACGATCTGCTTGACCTCATCCATGCTCAACTCGTGGAACACGATCACATCATCGATGCGGTTGAGGAACTCGGGGCGGAAGTGAACCTTCAGCGCCTCGGTTACCTTTTCCTTCATCTGTTCGTAGTTGACGTCGTCACCACCAGGGCTGAACCCGATCTACTGCTTGCGCAAGTCTTTGGTACCCAAGTTCGAGGTCATGATGATCACGGTGTTCTTGAAGTCGACAGAACGCCCTTGCGAATCCGTGAGACGACCGTCCTCAAGGATCTGCAACAGAATGTTGAAGACATCGGGGTGGGCCTTCTCGATCTCGTCAAAAAGGACGACTGAGAATGGCTTGCGGCGTACTGCCTCGGTGAGCTGGCCGCCCTCGTCGTATCCGACGTAACCGGGAGGCGAGCCGACGAGACGGCTGACCGCATGCTTTTCCATGTACTCGGACATGTCGATCTGGATCAGCGAGTCTTCATCGCCAAATAGGAACTCAGCAAGCGCCTTGGCCGACTCGGTCTTTCCAACACCAGAAGGGCCGAGGAAGATAAACGAACCAGCCGGACGCTTCGGATCCTTGAGACCCGCTCGAGTACGGCGGATAGCCCTGGAAACAGCCTCGATTGCGCCGCTCTGACCAACGATCCTCTTGTGCAGCTCGTCTTCCATGTTGAGCAGACGCGAAGTCTCCTCTTCCGTAAGACGATGGACAGGGATTCCGGTCCACTGGGCAAGAACCTGTGCGATTTCCTCGTCGTCGATCACGGATGTGTAGTCCGCACCGGCGGCGACGGCTTCCTGCTCCTTCTCAGTGCGGTCGGTGATCAGGCCGCGTTCTTTGTCACGCAGCTGGGCAGCGCGTTCGTACTGCTGGGCCCGAACTGCATCACGCTTGTCGGAGCGCAGCTTCGAGATCTCGTCGTCAATCTCTTGCACATCAGCGGGCAGATGGCCACGGCGCAGCCGCATCCGGCTCCCGGCCTCGTCGATAAGGTCGATTGCCTTATCCGGCAGAAAGCGGTCGGCGATGTAGCGATCTGCAAGATTGGCGGCGTTGACCAGAGCCTGATCTGTGAAGCGAACCCTGTGGTGCTCTTCATAGCTGGGCCGAAGGCCTTCGAGAATGCGAATCGTGTCGGCAACCGATGGCTCTTCAACCTGAATGGGCTGGAAACGACGCTCCAACGCAGAGTCCTTCTCGAGGTACTTGCGGTACTCCTCGAGAGTCGTCGCCCCCACCGTCTGCAGCTCGCCACGAGCCAGCATCGGCTTCAGGATGCTGGCAGCGTCGATGGCGCCCTCAGCGGCACCGGCCCCAACCAGCGTGTGAATCTCGTCAATGAACAGGATGATGTCGCCACGAGTCCGGATCTCTTTCAGCACCTTCTTGAGACGCTCTTCGAAATCGCCGCGGTAGCGCGAACCGGCCACCAGGGCACCAAGGTCCAGGGTGTACAGCTGGCGATTGGTGAGCGTGTCGGGAACCTCGTTGGCAACGATGCGCTGCGCAAGGCCCTCGACAATGGCCGTCTTTCCGACGCCTGGCTCACCAACGAGCACAGGGTTGTTTTTGGTACGACGAGACAGAATCTGCATGACCCGTTGGATCTCGTTGGAACGCCCGATTACCGGGTCGAGCTTGTGATCGCGGGCCTGCTGAGTCAGATTGCGGCCAAACTGGTCGAGAACGGTCGAGCCGCCGGCTGATTTCTCGCTGCTCTTGCCCCGCCCGGAACCGCCCGGATGAGCACTTTGCGAGGAACTCTCCTCACCTTGGACACCCGAAAGCAGCTGGATAACGGTCTGCCGCACCTTGTGCAGCTCCGCACCGAGTTTCTGCAGAACTTGGGCAGCGACACCTTCACCCTCGCGGATGAGACCGAGCAAGATGTGCTCAGTACCGATGTAGTTGTGACCGAGTTGCAGCGCCTCACGCAACGACAGCTCCAAAACCTTCTTCGCCCGGGGCGTAAAGGGGATATGGCCGCTGGGGGCTTGTGAGCCCTGACCAATAATCTCGACTACCTGGGAACGAACCGATTCAAGGCTGATCCCAAGGCTTTCGAGACCGCGGGCAGCTACACCCTCGCCCTCGTGGATGAGTCCCAGCAGGATGTGCTCGGTCCCTATGTAATTATGGTTAAGCAGCCGGGCTTCTTCTTGGGCGAGTACAACGACTCGCCTGGCCCGGTCGGTGAACCGTTCAAACACTTTTCACCTCAAAAATTCGGCAGCCGGTTTTCCGGCGCCAACGGAGTATAGCTACGGCCAAAAAGTAGCTCCTGGCCGTCACAGTCACCGACATTCCTTCATCGGCCACTGCTTCATTGTCATAAGTGAAACAACTTGATCGTCGATCGTAATCCCGCTGAAAGACATTTTGTGACGGATTTGCCTCCATGAGTCACACGAGCCCTTCACAGTTGTTGTCTCATCTATGTATTCGGTAGAGACACCGAATCCAGATGAGCGCCTGGCGGGAGCCGCCATCGCTGGGTGGACTACCATCGCTCCTCATATGGACAGCCCCATTCTCCAAGAATTAGTTCCCATCGATCGTGTCTGGCGACGCATGGCCGACGTTGAGCAACGGCTTCGTGAAGTCACCACCTCAGATGACAGCTTTCTCACCAAGATTGCCCAGCACGGATTGGCTGCCGGCGGCAAACGCTATCGCCCGTTGCTGGCA
>JASJHC010000263.1:0-15634 GCA_033791245.1 Acidimicrobiia bacterium
GACGGCAACATCTGCACCCGGCATCAGCCTTTACAGCGATAACATCGGCCTCGCCATCATGGGTGAGTTGCCACTGGTTGTTGTTGACGTACAGCGGCTCGGCCCCTCTACTGGTGCAGCGACAACCACTGCCCAAGGCGACATCCAGTTTGTTCGTTGGGGGACAGGTGGAGGATTCCCGATCATTGCGCTCTGCCCCTCGACTATCGCCGAGTGCTACACGTTGACGATGAAGGCATTCGATCTTGCCGAGCGGTTCCGCTGCCCGGTCTTTGTGATGGCCGACAAAGAGCTGGCGTTGACGATGAAGTCAGTTGACCCTGCCGACTATGCGACCGTTGCCGTGCGGGACCGACCCATCGTCGACCCCGAGGACCTGGACCCGCCAACCGAATATCGCTATGAGCCGGCAGGCGATGTAGTTCCGATGCAGCTCTATGGCGGGAAGCATCCCGTTCGGTTCACCGGGAGCACTCATACCCAGGACGCTTTCATCACCAAGAAGCCCGACATCGTTGGACCGCTCAATGAGCACCTGCTGCGCAAGATCACCGACCACGTCGACGAGATCTCCATGGTCAAGGCTGATCTCGAAGACGGAGCTAAGACCTTGCTGGTCAGCTACGGCGTGACCGCAGGCAGCATGAGAGAAGCGGTTGCTCAGGCCAGGGCGGAGGGCACCAAGGTGTCGGCGCTCACGATACAAAGCTTGTGGCCGGTTCCAGAGAAAGAGATCATCGCGGCTGCGTCGGGAATGGATCGTGTGGTTGTGGCAGAGCTCAATCCGAGCCTGTACAAGCGAGAGTTGGAGCGGGTGCTGTCTGACGTTGAGATCGTCGGCATCTCACGGATCGATGGTGTGTTGATCTCACCTCAGCAAATGATGGAGGCGATCGTATGAGCACCCCAATAGAGTTGCTCCCGGCCCCGACTTTGCGCACCGAAGCCGACTACCCGTTCTGTCCGGGATGTGGCCACGGGCCCGTCCTTGATGCTCTCAACGCGGCCCTGGTCAAGCTGGAACTGGCACCCCATGAGGTCGTCATCGTGTCCGACATCGGTTGCTCCGGGCTGTCGGACCAGTACTTCATCACTAGCGCGTTCCATGGCCTTCATGGGAGGTCTATTACCTACGCAACAGGTATCAAACTTGCTCGGCCCGATCTGCAGGTCGTGGTCATCATGGGTGATGGTGGCACCGGCATCGGTGGTGCCCACCTCTTGTCGGCGGCCCGCCGCAACATTGGGATCACGGTTCTCGTTCTCAACAACTTCAACTTTGGAATGACCGGGGGTCAGCACTCCACAACGACTCCGGAGGGGTTTCTCACTCCAACTACACCGTCAGGGAATCTCGAACACCCGCTGGACCTCTGTGCGACCGTCGGGGTCAACGGTGCGGCGTACTCGTATCGGGGGACCAGCTTTGATGATGATCTCGTTGATCGGATAGTCGAGGGGATGACCGTCTCCGGCTTCTCGATGATGGATATCTGGGACCTGTGCACGGCGTACTTCGTTCGCAATAACAAGTTCTCCCGACGTCAGATTGATCAGACTATGGAAGCCCTTGGCCTTGAGTCTGGTGTCTTATACCGCAATGACAGACCCGAGTTCGCTGCTGCCTATCGGCGTCTCGCTGAGGGTCAGCACGAAGGTCTTCGGGTCAAGACCGTCAAGGCAACCACCAGATCAACATTGACCAAGAGACGTCACTTCGTTGTCGCCGGGTCCGCGGGTGGTCGAGTCAGATCGGCAGCACGTCTCGTGGCCCTCGCCGCGATGCGTTCCGGGCTGTGGAGTGCACAAAGAGACGACTATCCGATCACAGTCAAGAGTGGTCACAGCGTCTCCGAGGTCATCATTTCGCCGGAGGAGATCCACTACAGCGGGATCGACAAGCCGGACGTGTTGGTGGTTGTCAGCGAAGACGGGGTTGGCAAGGCAGGGCCCTACCTAACGGCGATGGAGCCGTCCGACACAGTCTTTGTCGCGGCAGGCTTGGTGCTCCCTGAGACGGCTGCCACTGTGGTGGTTTTGGACCCGGCCGCATCTGAGGCCCGGATACCGAAGGCCTCGCTGGCTCTTGCACTTGTGGCCCATGCGGTGGAGCGCAGCGGAGTGGTGCCCTTCGATTTGTTCGAAGAGACCGCAGGCGAAGGCGGCTTTGGTGAGAAGAACCTGGAGTTGATCGCCGCTGGGATCGCGCTGGCAGAGGCCTGAACGGGTTCTTGCGTACCCTGCGCCGGAATACCGGCGGGATCTACGCAAGAACCGTCCGTTCTACTCCTCGGGGGTGAGCAAACCGTCGTCTTCGAGATCGCGGTAGACACCTTCGGCTTTGTCGGAGAGGAACACCACGCTCGCCGCACCGACAGTGCCCACTCCACCCGGCATGACCATGTTGTTGAGGGCATCTGAGGGGAATAAGAAGGCAGACGCCCCGAGCGTGAGTACCTGCTCGGTCGAGAGGTTCGTCCACGTCGCCTCATCGAGGATTCGTATCCACTCGGGAAGAAGGTCGATTCCGGTGACCTGGACCATATCCATCGCAGCCTGCATGATCAGGCCTTGGTTGAAGGAACGGTCGAAGTCCCCTCCAGGGAGTCCCTTGCGAATTCGGGCCAGCCGAAGCGCCAGTTGTGCGGTCAGGGTTTGCGGCCCAGCGGGATAGTTCGCCCAGTTGTTGCCGCTTCGCATCTCTTTGGGGAGATCGATGAAGAGGCCACCAAGTTCTACGATCAAAGCTGTGAATCCTTTGAAACCAGTTACGAAGTAGCCGTCGATCTCAAGTTGGGTCAACTCGGTGATGGTCTCGAGCATGATCTCCGGACCACGGTTGGCCATCAGGTTGGTTAGTTTGGTTCCACCGTTCGGCCCTTGCACCCAGGAATCTCTGGGGAACCCCGCGATGGTTCCGGCATCCACTTCAGCTGAGACCGTCAGGATGTGCACGCTGTCGGCTCGCAGCTTCTGCTCGTCTTCACCGACCCTGGCGTCAGATCCAAGGACCAGCACGGTCTTGTGCTTGTCGCCAAGCCAGGGTGTGGAACCGTCGAGGGCGGCACCCACGATCCGCCACCCCGCGCCATCGTCGACCAGAAGAACGATGTCGCGATCCACCCGAGCAACAGCTACACCATCACCGTTTTCGAGTGCAGCCGATGTGACCGCTCCTGTCCCGGTCGGGTAGTCACGTTCGGTGTTCTCGAGGTGGGCCAGCATGCCAGTTGGTGCGACGGGTGCTTCGGTCCTGTCTTCGACTAGCCAGGTGTAGAGGGCTTTGAGCGGCTCTTCCATACCGTCGGGCATATCGAAGGCGAACTCAACCACAGGTGCCGCGGTGGTCGTTGTTGGGGCAACTGTCGTACTCGTCGTCGTCGTGACGGTCGTGGCTATTTCAGGCTCGGCCTCGGCACTGCTGCACGCTGACACAAGAAACGTGAGCGCAACGACAAGGATTGGAAAACGGGAGATTCGCACGAGGAGCGATGTTAGCGAGGTGGGCGTTGAACAAAAGCGGTGCAGGCTCGTCGGCAATCTCGCGAGCTCGGTTGCTTGGGAGAATCCTTTGGATTCTCCACCGTGGCAAGAGGGCGGCCGATGAGCAGGAACTCGCATTGTTCAACAGCTAGCTCGAGCCCCGTGCGGCTACAGCGAGGGCGCCGCCGCGGACCCCTATTACTCTGCTGGCAGAGCGGGCGCAGTCCCGGCGAAGACAAGGAGAGATCGAGTGCGGGTTGTGATAGCTGGGTGCGGTCGCGTCGGCAGCGATCTTGCGTTGACCCTGGCCGATGCTGGTCACGACGTTTCGGTGATCGACCACGACCCGACTGCGTTCCGACAACTCGGCAGTGCCTTCAACGGGACGACTCACGAGGGCCCTGCACATGACATCCAGGTGCTGCGTGACGCGGGCATCGAGTTCGCTGATGCCTACGCCGCGGTCACTAACGACGACAACGTCAACCTGATGGCGGTTCAAGTGGCCAACCAAGTCTTTGGTGTCCCCAAGACGGTTGCCCGTTTGGATGACCCTCGCCGCACCGATGCCTACCGTGCCCTCCGCGTGAATCACGTGGCGGCGGGCAAGCTCACCTCGCGGGCGATCCGCGATCAGCTCCTCGACGATGAGTACCAGTACCACGTGTCATTCCTGGGAAGCGGTGTCGAGATGGTCGAGATGACTATGTCGGCAGATGCCGACGGGATGACCGTTGCCGATATCGAGATAGAAGGAAAGCTGCGGGTGGCCGCAGTTCGCCGCGGCCTCGTTGTCTTTGTCCCTGAGCCTGACACGATCGTTGAAGAGGATGACCTCCTTATCGCGGCGGGTGTTGAAGGGGTTCGCCGCAAAGTGCGGCGCTACTGCAAGGCGGGGAGACTATGAGAATCCTTGTCATTGGTGGCGGAAAGGTCGGGGCAAGTTTGGGCCGGACTCTCGACGCCGCCGGCCATGTCGTGTCGCTTATTGAGGCCAACTCGGACCGTGCCGCCGATCTCATCGAAGATGTCGACTTCATGGTTTTCCAGGGTGACGGATCCGATGTCGAATTGCTCCAGGCGGCCGATGTGGCACGAGTCGATTGGGCTGTTGCGGTTACGGGGCAAGACGAGGACAACCTGGTCACGTGTGAGTTGGCCCGCACTTTCGGTGCGAAGAACGTCCTGGCCCGGCTCAACAACCCTCTGAACGGCCCCACTTTCGAGGCCCTCGGTGTGCCCACTGTCGGAGTGACCAGCCTCATGGCTCAGGTGATCTCTCGCGAAGTCGAGCTTGTCGACCTCAGCCGACTCGCCGTAATCGAGGGTGGCAACGTGAGCCTCGTAGAGAGGATCCTCCCTGACGACTACCCGCCCACCATGGTTACCGAGCTCCAGCTACCTCGCCCCTCCCTCCTCATCACGTTGATTCGGGATGGCCATGCCTCGGTGCCAGGACCAAATACGGTCTTGCAGGCAAGGGACAAGGTCTTGGCTGTTGTTCCGCTTGAAAACGAAAAGGCTTTCTCTGAGACCTTTGAGTCCTACAAGGCGAGCGAATGACCACCCCTCCCCGTAGGCGGAAGACAAGCTGGACTGACGATGCCCGCGGCGGGATCCGCTCGATCGGACTGGAAGCGGTGATCGTTGTTGCGCTCGGTGTGATCGCAGTGCTGATCGCGTGGGTCGCCGTGACGGTGGTGTAGCTTGCTGATCAAGCCGACAACGGAGGACTTCAGCGTCGTTGGATTCAATCTTGGTCGCATTTCGACGCTGGTCGGGATTGCCGGGTTGGTCCCGCTGCTGTGGGCAGTAATCCTTAGGGAATGGGCACCAGCCTTCTCCTTCATACTGATGATCGGCGTGTTTGTGGCGATGGGGGCGCTGGGGCAGCGGATCAAGACGCCCCAACACCGTCTGGACTGGTCACACGGGATGGTGGTTGTGGCGCTTGCCTGGCTGTTGGTCCCGGCGTTTGCTTCGATCCCGCTGGCGCTTTCTGGCCACTATGGATCGTTAATAGATGCCGTCTTCGATGCCATGTCGGGTCTTTCGACGACCGGCTTGGCATTGGTCCAGGACCTCGACCATCTGGCGTCTTCTCTCAATTTCTGGAGACACCTGCTCCACTTCCTAGGTGGGCAGGGCATCATCATTGCCGCGCTATCGATCTTTGCCGGGGGTGGGGTGGTGACCCTCTATCTGGGTGAGGCCCGCGACGAGCGAATCCTCCCTTCGGTTCGCTCGACAGCGCGCTTCATCTGGGCTGCTGCCCTTATGCACCTTGGAGTCGGCGTGGTTGTCTTGACCCTTGTGGCCTGGCAGGTACTCGGCTTCAGCTTCATGCGATCCCTGTTCCACGGCCTGATGGTTTTCTTTGCTGCCTTCGATACTGGAGGGTTCGCCGCCCAATCCACCAACCTGGGCTACTACCACTCGACCGTCTTCGAGTTCGTTGCAGCAGTGCTGATGGTGGCGGGGACGATGTCTTTTGGTGTCCACTATGCCCTATGGAAACGCCGGTATGGCGCGGTGATGTTGAACCTCGAGACGAGGACAATGCTGGTCACGTTTGGGTTGACACTGCTGGCAACCATTGTTGGTCTTGCCGCCACCGGTGCGTTTACCGAGACGATGGGGCTAACTCGATACGGGTTCTTTCAGTTGCTCTCTGCACACACCGGCACGGGCTTTGCCACCGTTTCTGTTCCAGAATTGGCTGGATGGTCAGGGCTGGCCTTTGCCGGGATGGCCATGGCGATGTCACTCGGTGGCATGGGTTCGTCAACGGCCGGCGGGGTCAAATCGCTTCGGGTGGGAATCACGGTCCGATCAATCATCATCCAGATCAAACAGGTGCTGGTCCCCGAGGGCGCACTGGTGTCACGCTCCTATCACCAGAACGGCAAGATCCGCCTGACCCCTGGACTGGCTCAGGCGGCGATGACCGTATCGCTGCTGTATGTCGCCTTATACCTGGCGGGTGCTGGGATGGCTCTCATGTATGGCTACGGCCTGGGCGAAGCCTTCTTTGAGTCGATCTCTGCTGGAGCCAACGTTGGGTTGTCGGTAGGTATCACTGATCCGACGATGCCGCTGCTGTTGAAGCTCACCTACATCGGCCAGATGTGGCTGGGACGGCTTGAGTTCGTTGCCGTATTTGCCCTGTTTGGGTTCCTCTATTCAACATGGAGGGGCAAGTGAAACGTTTTAGCCTCCTGTTCGTGGTGCTGCTGAGCATGCCCGGTATTCCCGCCGCCGGGGCTCAAGCTGCCGTGGTGGTCGATGTTGGTGATCTTCTGGAGAACCCGGTCGAGCACATCGGCGAGGTCACCGTGGTGGGAGAACTCATCGGAGACTACGGATTCCGCAGTGACGATTCGATGTGGACTCAGCTCAATGACGATTCGTATGTCCTTGATCCGATCCAGGACGATGGGGCGCTCACCGGCGGGAACGTGGGCGTCGCGATCCGCATCCCCGCTGAGGTGGCGCGGCGACTTGATCCGCCAGGCGGTTATCGAGTCAGAGGACCGGTCGTTGCGGCGAGGGGGATCTGGAAGTACCACGACCCGGACCGGAGTGGTGAGTCCTATATCGATGTGATCGACCTGACTGTGGTCGAGGCGGGCAAGGGTCTTACCGAGCACCCGAACTATTTCGTTGGTGTGGTCGGTCTTGTTCTCGTTGTATTCGCCACCTTGATGAGGCGAAGGTCTGGGCCGCGTCGGGCGAAGGGCTAGACATGCATGGCGCCTGATTAGCGACGTCGTCCCGTGCAGC
This sequence comes from Acidimicrobiia bacterium, assembly GCA_033791245.1. Classification (GTDB taxonomy): domain Bacteria; phylum Actinomycetota; class Acidimicrobiia; order Spongiisociales; family UBA5794; genus JAAETI01. The sequence continues at coordinate 7,267 of JASJHC010000263.1, forward strand.
TAAAATCACCGCAACCGATATCGAGTGGGAGATACTCTGTGGAGATTTGGCTATACCTCGCCATGGGCGCGGCACTTGCTGCGCTTGTCTTGGCTCTGACGTTTGCGCGTCAGGTAAACAGCGCCAGCCCCGGCAACGACCTGATGCAGGAGTTGATGGGTGCCATCCGTGAAGGGGCGATGGCCTTTATCCGGCGTGAATACACGGCCGTCGCTGGCTTTGTTGCGATCATGGCTGTGCTCATCTTTGTGCTGTTGCCCGAATGGGGTCGTCCCTGGGGTGCTGTTGCCTACATTTTTGGTGCGGTTCTCTCGGCTCTCGCCGGGTTCATCGGGATGCGCATTGCGACAGCGGCTAACGCACGGACCGCTGAAGCGGCCCGCACCGGTGGCATCGATGCCGCTCTACCACTCGCTTTCCGTGGTGGTGGCGTCATGGGTTTCACTGTTGCCGGCCTTGGCCTGCTTGGCCTTAGCCTTGGCTACTGGTTCTTCGAGATCATGCTCGAGGACCCTCAATCCTTCGAGATCATCACCGCCATCGGACTTGGTGGCTCGACCATCGCATTGTTCTCCCGTGTCGGTGGCGGTATCTACACCAAGGCTGCTGATGTCGGTGCCGACTTGGTCGGCAAGATCGAAGCTGGAATCCCCGAAGATGATCCCCGCAACCCGGCAACCATTGCCGACAACGTTGGTGACAACGTTGGTGACGTGGCCGGCATGGGCGCCGACCTCTTCGAGAGCTATGTCGGCTCCATGATTGCGCCCATCGCCTTTGCTGCCTTCGCCTTCGCCGACCAGGCGTTCCAGGCCGAGGCGTTCTTCTACCCGCTGATGATCGCCACTATCGGTACTGTGTCCTCGATCATCGGTTCGTTCTTCGTGAAGCCTGGCAAGGGGAGTCTTGCTGCGGCGCTGCACCGTGGAACCTACGTAGCGATGGGTCTCACCGTTGCTGGGGTGGCTGTCATCACTCCAACGTTCTTCAACGATGACCCTGGTGTAGACAACACCTGGGGTCTGGTGCTTTCGGTGGTTGTTGGCCTGCTGGTCGGATGGCTGATCGGTCAGATCTCGGAGTGGTTCACGAGTGACCATCACAAGGTCGTCAAAGAGATCGCTCGCCAATCACAAACCGGGCCAGCCACGGTTGTTCTTGAAGGTATCGCCGAAGGTATGAGGTCTGCCGCCTTCTCCGTCATCGTGATCGCATTCGGGATGCTCGGTGCTTACGCCGGTGGCGAGATGGCTTTCGATGTCGAGCTTGCCGGGATTTACGGTATCGCCATAGCCGCCATCGGTGTCTTGTCAACGCTGGGCATGACCGTTTCGGTCGATGCTTACGGTCCGATCGCAGACAACGCAGGTGGAATCGCCGAGATGGCACATCTTCCTCCAGAGGTTAGAGAGACAACCGATGCCCTCGACTCTCTTGGAAACACGACTGCTGCAGTCGCCAAGGGCTTCGCTATCGCTTCGGCGGCGGTAACCGCACTTGCTCTTTTCTTCACGTTCCGTCAGGCAGTGATCGTCGCCGGTGGCGAACTGGAGACCCTGAACATCTTGGAGATTGAGGTGATCGTCGGATTGTTCCTCGGCGGAATGTTCCCGTTCTTGTTCGCTTCGATGACCATCAAGGCCGTCGGCCGAGCTGCGAACCAGATGATCGAGGAAGTGCGACGTCAGTTCCGCGAGATTCCGGGACTGCGCGAGGGCAGGGAAGGCGTCAAGCCGGAGTACGCCAAGTGCGTCGACATCTCCACGACATCGGCGCTGCGCGAGATGATCATTCCTGGATCAATGGCGGTTGCACTTCCGCTGGTGGTCGGGTTCATCAGCGTCAAGGCGCTGGGTGGCCTGCTGGCCGGAGCTCTCGTAACTGGCTTCCTCCTCGCCATCTTCATGGCAAACGCCGGTGGTGCATGGGACAATGCCAAGAAGTTCATCGAGGCCGGTGCCTATGGCGGCAAGGGCTCAGACTCCCACATGGCAGCCGTTGTCGGTGACACGATCGGTGACCCGTTCAAGGACACTTCCGGTCCGGCGATGAACATCGTGATCAAGGTCATGACCATCGTCAGCCTGATCTTCGCCTCGGCGTTCGTCTAGGTCACAACGAGAATTGCGGAGGAGGAGCCTCCCCCGGCGATGCCGGGGGAGGTTGTCGTTTGGGGTCTATCGGATCCGCCGGTAGACGAACGCCCGTGTGTGCGATCTTGAGTTCGCCCGGGTCAATGCTCTCGATCTCAAACGCCAATGTCGAGGCGTACGGTGTGTCCGTGGCGATAGGACAGTTTTACCTCTTCAGCTTGGGGCGTAGCCAATCCCAAGCAAATGAGGGCTGGCACCGAGCAGACTTGGCTCGTTTTCGAGGCGCTGCAGCAAGTCCAGCAAGGCATCCTGGGTTTTCTCGCGGGTCATGCGTTCGTCGAGGTCGGCCGCCGACCATGCAATACCCTCGATCGGCAGAATCTCAACATCGACGAGTCCGGCATCGGTCAAGTCGTCATGCAGGTCTTCGGGGCGGTGGAAGAAGGCCGTGGTGAAGTACTTGGGATCACCAGTGGGGTTGTAGTGCTTGCCGTGCTCAAGATCGTCCACGACGACTTCGGCGAAGGCCGGGTCGTCCCAGAAACCCGATGCGAGTCCGTCGATGGCTGGGGCATAGCGCGAGATAGCAGCGGCGAAGATCGGTGCGCCCGGTTTGGCTGCCCGAACGGCCTCGCTGATCGCGGCCAGCCGGTGTTTCCGTTTTGGCAGGTGATAGAGCGGCCCGAGCATTAGCACGGCGTCAAAGACATGGGACGCCACCGGCAGCTTGCGGGCGTCGCCGACTCGAGCAGTGATGCCTCTCTGTGCCGCCTGGTCGATGTGGCGAGGCACGATGTCGATGAGCTCCACGTTGTAACCGGCGGCGGTCAGCCAATAGGAGTAGACGCCTGGTCCACCGCCCACATCGAGAATCGAAGCCTGTGGTTTTGGCAGATACCGCTTGAGGAGGACTTGGGTGCGGAGCAGTTCCAGTTGGCCGAGGCCATCCTTGGAGAGCCGCGAGTCCTCGTCGTAGTTGGTCTCGTAGTGCTCTACGACATCTTTGAGCGTCTTCATGCGCCTAATCCTTGCGCATATCCGGATCGTTGGCGATTCGTTCCTCGTCGGCCTTGTGTCGGGCCCAGTACTCGGCGGCTGCCTTCTTCCGGGCAGACTTCATCAGGAAGTAGAGACCAAGAATCACGACGCCGATAGTGGCCCACACCACCCTGGCCGAGGGTTCTTCCGGCAGGATCGAACTGGAATCGGTAAGGGCGACCAGCATCGTCAACATGTGCCCTAGCCTACGCCTTCCTTGATGCGGAGCTTTGTAGTTGTCAGTTGAGATCACCTTTATTCGCCACGGCCAGACCACGGGTAACGCCGCAGGTCGGTGGCAAGGCCACACGAACTCGTCGCTGACCGCGACAGGAGAGGATCAGGCCGCTCGCCTTGCACAGCGACTTGCCGGGAAACACTTCGACCTGGTCATATCGAGCGATCTTGACCGAACGGTCGAGACCGCCGCTGCACTACGACGTCCCGTGGAAACCGACACACGATGGCGTGAGCCATTCTTCGGCGAGTGGGAGGATCTCGAGTCAGAAGTAATCATGAAACGCTACAGCGCCGATCTCGCGGCACTGTTTGGCGGAGAGGACATCGCCTTGGGCGGAGGGGAGCGGCTGTCGGAAGTGATGGAGCGCACCCGTGAGGCACTCAACGAGGTCGTCGCACGAGTCGGCGAGGGCTCGGTTGCAGTCGTCAGTCACGGCATGGCCCTTCTCACGCTCTTCACTGGACTGCTCGAAATCAAGCGTCCGAGCCCGCTCCGCCTTCTCGGCAACACCGCCATCGCCACCATGAATGTGGACAACGGCGCCATCTCGGTTCCGCGCTACAACGACCACACCCACCTGCCTGAAAGCGGAGCCTCGCATTTTGGGCACAGCCCAGAAGACACCGAGGTCTTTCTGGTTCGCCACGGAGAGACCGTGTCGAACCAGGAGCGACGTTGGCAGGGACATCAAGATGGGATGCTCAGCGAGACGGGGCGAACCCAGGCTGTTCGGCTTGGTGCGTCTTTCCCCACGCTCGATGCGCTCTATTCGTCGCCGCTCACCCGCGCCGCCGACACCGCAAACGCCATTGCATCGCAGCAGAGTCTGGACTTGACTTTCGAGCCCGGTCTCAAGGAGATCGGCTTCGGAGCCTGGGAGGGCATGACCAAGCCCGAGATCGCTGAGAAGTACCCGGACGAGTACGAGGACTTCCGCAACGGCAGCGACGCTGCACGCGGCGGCACCGGCGAGACATTTGCCGGCGTACGCCGAAGGATGGCAGCATCGATGGACAACATCATCGGCCGGCACCCAGGAGAAAACGTTGGTGTCGTTTCCCATGGTGGGGCCACCCGGGCCTGGGTAACTGAGATTCTCGGAATCCCATACGAGAACCGCAACCGTCTTTCGATCTTGGATAACACCGGGTATGCCCGAGTGGCGTTCACGATGCGAGGACCCGCCCTGGTCAGCTGGAATCTGGCACCACACCTGACATGAGACTTCTTGTAATCACCAACGACTTCCCCCCGAAACCTGGAGGAATCCAGACGTATCTGGGCAGCCTGCTCGACGCCTATCCCGGGCCGGTGCGGGTACTGGCCCCAGCCGATGGGCCGGCGATCGGAACCAGCCGCGGCGAAGAGATAGTCCGTCGTGGCAAACGTCGGTTCATGTGGCCGACCAAGAGCGTCGTCGACTGGTTCATCGAAGAGGCAAGGGACTTCGAACCTGACGCCATATTCTTCGGAGCGCCGCACCCGCTGACCAGAGCGACCACCCGGCTCAAAGAGGAGCTGGGGATCCCAGTGGGGATTCTGTGTCACGGTGCCGAGGTGACAATCCCGGCGGCGAGTCCCGGGGTGCGATCTTGGCTGAGGAGGACCTTGCGGTCAGCCGATGTGCTGTTTGCGGTCAGTAGATTCACCCAAAACAAGGTGAGCAGACTCACCGGGTGTGACGTTGTGGCGATCGGAGCCGGCGTCGAAGTCGATACTTTCACCCCAGCCGATTCGCCACCTGACAACACCCCGCCGGTTGTCGGTTGCGTCAGTAGGTTTGTACCGCGCAAAGGCCAGCAGCGTGTGATTGCCGCCGCCAAAGAACTCAAAGAGCAGGGCATCGACGTTGAGGTTCTGATTGTCGGCAAGGGCCGCACCGAGGCAAAGCTTCGCAAACTTGCGGCCGATTCCGGAGTGGCAGTCCGGTTCGAAATCGATGTCCCTTGGAAGGACCTTGCGGGCCTATACCGGTCGATGGACGTGTTCTGTATGCCTTGTCGCAGTCGCTGGGGCGGTCTGGAGATAGAAGGCCTCGGTCTGGTGTTTCTGGAGGCGGCGGCGGCTGGACTTCCGGTCCTTGCGGGATCTTCTGGGGGTTCCCCTGAGACAGTGCTGCCTGGTGAGACCGGATTTGTTGTCGACTCGGTTTCCGACATCGTCGAAGGTCTTGATATCATCCTCGCCGATCCGGAAAGAGCCCGCCAAATGGGGGCTAAAGGCAGGCTCCGTGTCGTCGACGAATACGTGTGGGATCGGGTCGTTTCCGACCTTGAATACGGCTTCCGGTCTTGACATACGGATCGATGTGTCGTAATCATCGTCCCCGTTCCACGTTTTCTAGACGGCCCGCGGGACCGCTTCCTGCCAACAAATGTCACCAAAACTCGTAATCGTTGAATCACCGGCGAAAGCCAAGATCATTTCCGGATACCTCGGGAAGGATTACGTCGTTGAGTCTTCCATTGGTCATATCCGAGATATTCCTGCCAAAGCCGCCGACGCACCGAAGAGTCTCCAAGAGGAATGGCGGAGGACTCGTTACGGCGTAGATGTCGACAACGACTTCAAACCTCTCTACGTGGTGACCCCCGATAAGAAACAACAGGTCACAAAGCTGAAGCGTCTCATGAAGGACGCCGATGAGCTGCTCCTCGCCACCGATGAAGATCGCGAAGGGGAGGCCATTGCGTGGCACCTCATCGAGACTCTCAACCCCCGCATTCCGATCCGGCGCATGGTCTTCCATGAGATCACGAAGGCAGCGATTGCCGAGGCTGCCTCCAATCCCCGGGAGCTCGACAGAGGTCTCGTCAACGCCCAAGAAGCACGGCGGATCCTCGACCGTCTCTATGGCTACGAAGTGTCTCCCGTTCTGTGGCGTAAGGTCAGGCGTGGTCTGTCCGCGGGCCGCGTCCAGTCACCGGCCACCCGCATCGTCGTGGACCGAGAACGCGAGCGCATGGCGTTTGTAACCGCTGGGTATTGGGATCTCGTTGGTACATTCGATACCGACAAGGGTGCATTCGAGGCGACCCTGATCGCTGTTGACGGTCAGGCGATCGCCACCGGTCGCGACTTCGACGAACAGGGCAAGGCAAAGACGACCACCAAGCTCATCCTCAATGAGAGCCAAGCTGTTGGACTGGCCACCAAGCTGTTGTCGGCACCGACAGAGATCGCTTCCGTTGAAGCGAAGCCGTACACCCGACGCCCCTACGCACCCTTTCGCACCTCGACGCTCCAGCAAGAGGCAGGGCGCAAGCTCAGGTTTGGCGCCCGCCGCACTATGTCCGCAGCGCAACGGCTCTACGAGGGCGGTTTCATCACCTACATGCGGACCGACTCGTTGACGTTGTCGGCCGCTGCTATCGACGCCGCCCGCAAACTGGTCGCAGACAAGTACGGCACCGAATACCTCCCGGACAAGCCACGGTCCTACAAGTCGAAAGTCAAGAACGCCCAGGAAGCCCACGAAGCCATTAGACCCGCCGGTGAGAGCTTCAAGTCGCCAAAGACGATCGCCGGGCAGTTCGGGGCCACCTCTGACGAGTCGAAGCTCTACGACCTCATCTGGAAGCGGACCGTTGCGTCGCAGATGAAGGACGCCAAAGGTGAGAGTGTCAAGGTTGTGGTTGTCGCAACGCCGCAGGGCGATCCTGCAAGCGAGTTCGCCGCTTCGGGCACCACAATTGTATTTCCTGGGTTTCTCCGCGCATATGTGGAAGGCACCGATGATCCCGAGGCGGCCCTCGATGACCAGGAACGGCATCTGCCCGCGGTCGCTCAAGGTGACGCCGTGACTCCCGTCGGGATCGAGCCCAAGGGACACGAGACAAAGCCCCCTGCTCGCTATACCGAGGCATCACTGGTGAAGCGCCTCGAGGAACTCGAGATCGGGCGACCCTCGACGTACGCCTCAATCATCAGCACCATTCAGGATCGTGGCTATGTCTACAAGAAGGGGTCGGCGTTGGTACCGACCTTCACCGCGTTCGCCGTTGTTGCGCTGATGGAGCAGCACTTCGGCGACCTAGTCGATCTTGCCTTCACCGCGCGCATGGAAGACGATTTGGACCAGATCGCAAGCGGCAGCATGGAGCCGATTCCGTGGCTCAGGCGGTTCTATTTTGGCAACGGCCATCCCGGTTTGAAGGCGTTGGTCTCGACCAACATCGAAGAAATCGATGCTCGGGAGATCAACTCCATCCCGATCGGTGAGGACGGCGACGGCAACAAGATTGTGGCGCGCTCCGGCAAATTTGGTCCGTATGTGCAGCGTGGCGAAGAGACCGCCAGCATCCCGCTGGATCTGCCGCCAGATGAGCTTTCGGTTGAGAAGGCGATCGAGTTCCTCGAAGCCCCCAGCGGCGACAGGTCGCTCGGTTCGGACCCGGAGACGGGGCTCGAGGTTTCGGTGCGAAACGGGCGTTTCGGACCGTACATCCAGCTTGGCGAGCAGGAGCCAGACAGCAAGGTGAAGCCCAAACGTTCGTCTCTATTCAAGGACATGAGCGAAGAGTCGGTGACTCTGGAGCAGGCTCTGCAGCTGCTGAGCATTCCTCGTGTCATCGGTTCGCATCCTGAGGATGGCGTTGACGTGATGGCTCTTAACGGTCGCTACGGCCCTTACATCAGCTGGGGCAAAGAGAGCCGCAGCCTCGAAGCCGAAGAGCAACTGTTCACCGTCGACCTCGAAGATGCGGTTCGGCGGCTCAAGGAGCCTAAGAAGCGAGGCCGTCGTGCCGCGGCTCCTCCTCTCAAGGAAGTTGGCGAAGACCCCAATTCTGGCAAGCCGGTTGTTGTCAAAGAAGGCCGGTTCGGCCCGTACGTCACCGACGGAGAGACTAACGCGTCATTACGGGTCGCTGACACCATTGAGGGCATGACTATCGAGCGGGCTGCCGAACTATTGCAGCTGCGTCGGGAACGGGTGGCTGCCCAGGGCGGAGCCAAGAAGAAGCCGGCAAAGAAGAAGGCGCCCGCCAAGAAGAAG
>JASJHC010000264.1:0-7232 GCA_033791245.1 Acidimicrobiia bacterium
AAGAACAATAACGAGGATCAGAGAGATCCAAAGGGGACGACGATTCACTCTGGTTTGTCTCCCAGCTTCTCTGCAATAGCTCGCACCGTAAGGCTCAGTTTCGTTCCGCCGCCAACGTCGATGATCGCTTCATCAGCATCGATGTGGGTGACCCGGCCCAGGATTCCTCCGATGGTTCTCACTTGGTCTCCTACCTCAATTGAGGTACGCAATTCCTTCATCTGCTTTTGGCGACGACGTTGCGGGAGGATGAGGGCGACGTAAAAGAGCCCGCCAAAGATGACGAGCGGCAAGAGCAACCCCAGCAATGAACCTGCTGAGCTATCTGTTGTCTCGTCTGTTGCAAGTAGCAACCCAGTCAGGATCGCGTGATACGGCACAAGAGCCTCCATTGGGGAACCATGCCTGAGGCCACAACGGTGGTCTCGGGCCGCCATAGGTTAGTGCGCCTGACAATACAATCAATCCGGCTTTGCGGATCGTGCGGGTGACGGGAGACGACGATACGGATGTTGGTCGCACCAGGGCGTCCCGGCGCAGCTCACTTCCATTCAGCGACGGGCCGCTATTGTCTCTGTGCGGAACTCCTCAAATCGGCTGGCGGCGATGGCAACCCGGACTCGACTCATCAGGTCGAGCGTGTAGGTGAGGTTGTGCAACGACAACAGCCTTGGACCAAGGAATTCCTTGGTCGAGAACAGGTGCCTCACATATCCTCGGCTGTAGCGCCGACAAGTGATGCAAGGACAATCGGCTTCGATTGGCTCCGAGTCGCTGGCCCACTCGACCCGCTTGATCGAGAAGTCCCCGCCCTTGGTGAGCACTTTGCCGTGGCGGGCCAGCCGAGTCGGCAGGACGCAGTCAAAGAGATCAACGCCCCGTTGTACACAGTCGAGTATCCCCTCGGTGTCGCCGAGTCCCATCACATACCGTGGCTTGTCGATTGGGAGCTCGGGAATGGTGGCGGTGACGGCGGCATTGCGAGCCTGGGGAGGCTCGCCAACCGAGAGCCCGCCGATACCGAACCCTTCGAACCCAAGTTGCGCCGTCCCGGCAGCTGACCGAGCTCGCAGCTCCGGGTCCGATCCACCTTGGACAATGCCCCACAGAGAGCGATCGTCACGGGTCCTGGCGGCAACCGCGCGCGCCGCCCACCGCAGGGTGCGGTCCATCGCCGCGATCGTGTCTTCCCTGGATGCGGGGAGCCCGATCAGAACGTCAAGGATCATGGCAACATCCGATCCCAATGTCTCTTGAATCTGGACCGCTTGCTCCGGGGTCAGCTCGACCCGTGATCCGTCGTAGGTGGATCGGAAGGCCACGCCTTCCTCGGAGACCTTCGGATTGAGGCTGAACACCTGATACCCACCCGAGTCGGTCAGGATTGGCCCATCCCACGCCATGAAACCATGCAGCTCTCCAAGCGAGGCCACAACTTCGGCTGTTGGGCGCAGCATGAGGTGATAGGTGTTGGCAAGCACCATCTTCGCCCCCACCCGCTCCAAGTCCTCGGTATCGACGGTCTTGACGGTGCCACGGGTGCCAACGGGCATGAAAGTTGGGGTTGCGATCTCACCGTGTGAGGTCTGCAAGACCCCAGTGCGTGCCGCACCATCAGTTGCCACTCCCCTCCAGCTCACGCTCATCTGGCGTTCACCGGTCGTTCGATCAGCATGGCATCGCCAAACGACAAGAAGCGGTAACCGTTACTGAGAGCATGGTCGTAAACATCACGCCACCGCTCGCCGAGCAGTGTCGCAATCATCACTATGAGGGTGGTGCGCGGGGCATGGAAGTTCGTCAGGACCACATCTACAACCTTCATTCGATATCCCGGGCTGATAAACAGTGAGGTATGCCCCCTGCCGGCAACCACGCTGCCGTCCTCGCCTCCTGCAGTTTCGAGAGTGCGCACCACGGTCGTTCCCACTGCCACCACTCTCCCCCCGCGGATGCGGGTCGCCGCCACAGCAGCGGCAGTTTCTTCAGGTACCGACCAAGCTTCTGTATGCATCTCGTGTTCGGCGATGGTATCTGTTCCGATTGGGCGGAAGGTATCAAGCCCAACCTCGAGATTGACCTCGGCAACCTCCACACCCCGCTTGTCGAGGTCATGAAGCAACTCCGGGGTGAAGTGCAGGGCGGCAGTCGGCGCCGCCGCTGAGCCGACCGTCTTGGCAAATACAGTCTGGTAGCGGTCTGCGTCTGCGAGTTCGGCATGGATATACGGCGGCAACGGGATCTGCCCTTCGCGATCGAAGACATCCTCAACGTCGCCTTCATCGGCAGACAGGGCCACCACAACCCTGCCTCGATCGGGGTCACTGAGGACCTCACCGCGAATCGCTCCCAACTGCAGCTTGGTACCGGCGGAGATCCGGCGGGCCGGTCTGATGAGCGCCTCCCAACGGGATGCATCGACACGACGCAGGACCAACAGCTCGACCGCACCGCCTGTCTCCGGCTTGTGACCGGTCAAACGGGCTGCGCGCACCTTTGTGTGATTGACCACCACCAGGTCTCCGGGCGCCAGAATCTTGGCTAGGTCCGTGAACGATCTGTCCTCCAACGGGTCGGTACGCAACAGGCGGGAAGCATCGCGCGGCTCTACAGGTGTCTGTGCGATTGCCTTGTCGGGAAGGACGTAGTCAAAGAGGTCGGTATTCACGAGCATCGAGAGTAGCCATCTGTCACAGATCGTCGGTTCTCCGAACGGACCCTCGTTCGATTACCCTCCCGTGCCGTGACTGCAACAGCGAACTCCGCACCCGCCAATAGCGCCAGTTCCCTGCACTTCAGTGCTGGAGAAACCCTTAGCGAGGCTCTCGATCGGGTCGTCAAGGCCCAGTTCGATATCGCCCTCGCCGTAGTTGACACCGCACCTGAAGCCCAGGCTGCCGCAGTCCACGAGACCCGTAAGGCGATAAAGCGCCTCCGCGCCATGCTGAGGTTGGTCCGCGACAGCATCTCTCTCGATTGCTATCACACAGACAACGCCATGTTGAAGCTGATCGCTGCTGAGCTCGGCCCGGTTCGCGACACCTGGGTCATGGCCGACGTTCTTGACCGCCTGCTCCCCCACGATCCCGAGACCGCGCCAACGGTCCTCAGTTTGCTCTCCCGGTTGCAGGAGCGATATGAAACCGAGTCACGGGCCCTGTTGGGAAACAAAGCACAGATGGAAGCGATCGTCGAACAGCTCGAGCAGGTCCGCGACCACAGCTCTCATTGGTCCATCGCCCATGGCGAGCATCACACACCGATTGCCCACGAGTTCGCATCAATCGAGATGGGGATGCAACGGGTCTACAAGAGGGGGCGCCGGGGCATGCGGATCGTCGCCGATTCGCCAACCGACACGCTGCTACATGTGTGGCGGAAACGGGCGAAGTACCTTCGCCACCAGGTTGAAGCTCTCAATATCCTCGACCCGGACAATCTGCAGGCCATCGAAACGGACCTCGAGAGGCTCACTGACCTTCTTGGGGACGACCATGATCTTGCTGTTGTGGTGACCCGTTTCGGCAACGATCCCGCTTTGATAGAGGGCCTCGATCTCGACGGTGTACTCGAGGCTATCGGACGGAAGCGACACGAGCTGCAAGCAGAAGCCATTGACCTGGGACGGAAGTTCTTCGAAGATCCGTCAACCGACTTCATCGTCTACGTGGAAGAGATCTGGGGCGACGGCCCGACCTTCTAGGGAGGCTGGTGGATGATCGCCGTGGGACTGCGACGCCAGCCTCGAGTTCGGCGCAGCCGAAGTCGCAAGCACCCGAGCTCGCGAGGTTGCCGATCAGCCGGAGCTGGAGTTATTCAACATCCTTCTAGGGGATGAGTGTTCCCTGGCCGCTGGGATCCGGTGGGCTGACGCCAATATGTGCGTAGGCACGTCGGGTGGCGACACGTCCCCTTGGGGTCCGTTGGATAAACCCTTCCTGTAGCAGGAAGGGTTCGTATGCATCCTCAACAGTCTCCGGCTCCTCACCCACCGCGATGGCCAAGGTCGACAGGCCGACCGGACCTCCACTGAACTTCGTAATAATCGCTTCGAGGACCGCACGGTCGACCTTGTCCAAACCGGCATCGTCAACCTCAAAGACACGCAAAGCCTGCAACGCCGTCGGTCCGTCCACTATCCCGTTTGCTCGCACTGCAGCGAAGTCCCGGACCCGACGCAGCAGCCGGTTGGCGATACGAGGGGTTCCCCGCGATCGATACGAGACAGCGTCTGCACCGTCGGTCGTCATTTCGACCTCGAGGATCTCTGCTGACCGAGTCACGATCCGTGCGAGATCTGCGGAGTTGTAGTAATCCAGCCGAGCCACGTAACCGAAACGATCCCGGAGCGGCGGAGCCACCCGACCGACCCTGGTAGTAGCACCAACGAGCGTGAAGGGAGGGAGGTCGAGCCGAATCGAGCGTGCTGCCGGACCTTTCCCGACGACAATGTCGAGTTGTAAGTCTTCCATTGCCGGGTAGAGCACTTCCTCGACCTGACGAGGTAGACGATGAATCTCGTCGATGAACAGAACATCACCCCGCTCCAGGTTCGTGATCACTGCGGCCAGATCACCCGGGCGTTCCAGCGCCGGACCACTTGTTGCCTGGAAGTGGGCTCCCATCTCGATGGCCAGGATCCCGGCCAGCGAGGTCTTGCCAAGACCGGGAGGTCCGGAGAACAAGACATGGTCGACCGATTCGCCGCGTTGTCTGGCCGCCTCAATGAGAATGGCTAGGCGTTCCTTGAGATCCGCTTGACCGATGAAGTCCTCCATATGACGCGGTCGAAGCGTTACCTCGTCCCTCTGCTCTTCGGGGAGAGGGTCACTCATGAGAATGCCTTCGTCTCTCATAATCAGCGTTGCCTCCCCAGCTCCTGGAGGGCGCGGCGCAGCGAGTCCTCAACGGATTGGTCGCTGGGTATATCACGCAGTACTTCTCTGATCTCAGCAGACTGGTAGCCCAGGCCCTCGAGCGCCTCTCTGACCTCCGCAAGCGCCGTGCCCGGCTGCAATGGAGAGTCGGGGACGTCGAGTTTGGGACGCAATTCCAACAGCATCTTCTGTGCACTGCGTTGCCCGATGCCGGGCACCGACGTCAACCCAGCGATGTCCTCGCTGACGACCACATGTCTTAGCTCGTTGGGAGTGAGGGTTGCCAACACGGCGAGCGCCAGCTTGGGACCAACACCACTGATCCCAATCAGGATCTGGAACAGATCTCGCTCGTCGGCTGTGGCAAAGCCGTATAGGGCCAGAAGATCTTCGCGGACGTGCAGGTGGGTGTGAAGAACCGCGGGTTCGCCAGTCCGAGGGAGACCGACGAGAGTGGTCGGCGTCACCGCGATGTCATACCCGACGCCTGCAACATCGAGCAACACTCGATCAATTGTCTTCTCAAGAATCTCGCCGCGCAGCCGCCCAATCACAGCGCTCGCTCCGCGATCCGGCGACTTGAAGCTCCCTGAACGTGACAAACTGCTATCGCAAGGGCGTCCGCCGCATCCGCCGGGCTTGGCAACTTGTCGAGACCCAGTCGCAGCGCAACGACCGTTTTCATCTGGTGCTTGTCGGCGTTCCCGTAGCCGGTCAAAGCCAGCTTGACCGCAGACGGTGTGTATTCGGCAACCCTGATCTTGTGCTGAGCAAGCGCCAACAAGGCAACACCGGACGCCCGACCTACCGCAGTCGCGGTCTGTAGATTTCGATTGACAAAGACCTGCTCGAGGCCTGCTTCGTCGAGGCTGTATTCATTCAGAATCTCATCAAGATCGTGATAGAGCTCGGCGAGCCTGACCCCTATGTCGAGACCAGGTGCTGTTCGTATTGCACCAGCAGCGACGGCTCTGATGTTGTGGCCACGGGCCTCAATGATCCCGTAGCCGAGGGTTGACAGGCCCGGGTCGATTCCAAGTACGAACATATGTTCCCATACACTAGATACCGCACGGCAGGTTGCCAAGCACCGTTGCCAAGGCGCCGATCGACTGAACCTATCCGAGAGCGGCGAGGACCTCATCGGGTATGTCGAAATTGCCATATACGGCTTGAACGTCGTCGAGATCCTCAAGCGCATCGACAAGACGAAGTACCTTCGTCGCCCCGGTTTCGTCGACGGCGACAGATACCGACGGCATCTGGGTAACTTCCGCCTGTTCGACTGTGACCTCGGCATCTTCGAGGGCGGTGCGGACGGCAGCGACATCGCCGGGAGAGCAAAGGATCTCCCAAACATCATCACTTGCGGTGACATCGTCGGCTCCCCCCTCAAGCGCCGCCATCATCACCGTGTCCTCCTCGCCGCGCGCCAGGAGATATCCCTTTTGCTCAAACAGGTAGCCGACGGAGCCTGGCTCCCCAAGGCTGCCGTTGTTCTTGCTGAACGCGGAACGCACGTCAGAGGCAGCCCGGTTTCGGTTGTCGGTGAGGATGTGAACGTAGAGGGCAACACCACCGGGCGCATAGCCCTCGTACCAGACTTCGTCGTAGACGACACCGTCGTCAGCACCAGATCCGCGGGCAACGGCACGCTCGATGTTGTCTTTTGGTACCGAGTTGTCCTTGGCCTTCTGGATGGCAGTAGCCAACGTCGCATTGGCGCTGGTGTCACCGCCACCTTGTCGGGCTGCGGCCTCAACCGAGCGAATCAATTTCGCAAAGAGCTTGCCCCGCTTGGCGTCTTGCCGCCCCTTACGATGCTTGATATTCGCCCACTTGGAATGCCCGGCCATTCAGCCCACCTCCATCAATAACTCGTGAATTCTTGTGTCGTCTGTCAATTCAGGGTGAAACGATGTTGCCAGGATACGACCCTGACGAACAAAAACCGGATGCTCCTCCGCAGTTGTCGGCTCCACAACCGTGGCAAGCACCTCGACGCCGCCACCGACCTTGTGGATCCAGGGGGCTCGGATGAATACTGCGTGGACCGGTTCATCGAGTCCTCTCACATCGAGGTCGGCTTCGAATGAATCAACCTGACGACCAAATGCGTTGCGTTCCACAACAACATCGAGCACACCCAACTGAGGCTGCTCGTATTTCTTTGTTGCCGCGGCAAGAAAGATCATGCCCGCACATGTACCCAGGACCGGCATCCCGTCGTTGATACGGTGCCGAAGTGGCTCGATCAACCCGTAGATGGTGGCGAGACGGCCTATCGCAGTTGACTCACCGCCAGGAATGATGAGCGCGTCAACCGACTCGAGCTCCTCAGGAGTGCGCACCTCG
>JASJHC010000265.1:0-9805 GCA_033791245.1 Acidimicrobiia bacterium
TTCAAGAACATCAACGACAGCCTCGGCCATGGAGCGGGCGATGAGCTACTTATGGCCGCCAGCAATCTGCTCAGGGGCGAATCTCGTCCCGAGGATACGATCGCTCGTCTCGGCGGTGATGAGTTCGGGATTCTGATAGAGGATCTCGACGGCGTCCAGGATGCGACGGAAGCGGCCCAGAAGATTCTCGGCGCATTCGAGGGTCCGCTCCATATCGCGGGCCGCACGGTTCAGGCCAACGTCAGTATTGGTGTTGCGTTTGGACGCTACGGCGATACGTCAAGCCAAGTTATGCGCAATGCCGATGCCGCCATGTACGCCGCCAAGAGTGACGGGAAGGGTACCTTCCGGCTCTTTGAATCGAGCATGCACGCCGAAGCGGTTGCACAACTCAAGCTGCGTGCAGATCTCGAAGCGGCCATTGCCCGTCAAGAGCTTCGCTTGCTATACCAGCCGATAGTGAATCTGGCCGACGGCTCGCTGCGTGGATTCGAGGCGCTGGTGCGCTGGCAGCACTCTCTGAAGGGTTGGCAGAATCCATCTTCGTTCATTCCCTTTGCTGAGGAGACCGGTCTGATCCATGACATTGGGCGCTGGGTGTTGTGGGAAGCGGCGCGGAAGTGTCGTGACTGGCTCGAGGTGCTCAAGCCTGAACCAGGAGAATTCAAGGTCACGGTCAATCTGTCTGCTCGGCAGTTGGATGACGCGTCCATTGTCGACGAGGTCGGTCGGGTGTTGGCAGAAATGGAATTCGATCCGGCCTTCCTGGTGCTCGAGATAACAGAAACCGCAATGATGAACGCGGCTCCGGAACGTCTAGTGGAACTACGAAATCTTGGGGTTCCACTGGCCATCGACGACTTTGGGACGGGCTATTCGTCGTTGGCTTCTCTCCACAAACTCAAGATGGACGTTCTCAAGATTGATCAGGTCTTCGTGCAGGGGATCACTGACGAAGAAGAGGATGCCTCTCCGTTCGTTGGCACCATGGTTGGCCTCGGCCAGGCACTCGGAATGCAGACAATTGTCGAGGGCATAGAGACCAAGGAGCAGCTCGAGAAGCTGCGAGAACTGGGTTGCACGATTGGCCAGGGTTTCTATTTCGCAAAGCCCCTGCCCTTGGCGCAAGCTCGTCAGCTTGTAGAGCGACAGGCGAAAGGCGAAGCTATCTTCGACCTCGACGCCATGGCACACGGCTATCGGGATCGTCGGCTCCGCTCCGTTCCCTAGCAAGAATCCGCCCGCCGTCGGATCACCCAATCACTGTGGCCATAACTGTGTGCACCGCCGCGGCAACGGCTTTTGCTGCATTGGTCGGATCGTCGGCTACCAGTTCTCCCGTTGCTTCGATCATCCGCTGCAGCAGCAATGCGTCGATGGCCGGGTTGAGGTCCTCGCGAAAGACCCCGGCTGTCATCCCATCGCTGAGGGCCGTTTCTACGAGAGCACGCATGCCCTTATCGAATGCGGCGATCAGCTGCTGGTGTGTTGTGGAGAAGCCGTACTTGAGGCTCGGATGACCGTGCGCCGCCACTGCGGCGGTGTGACGCACCAGGTGTTCGAGACGTCCCGCAGGTGAATCGATCGTATCGAGCAAGTCTGTCAAGAGGGTGAGGCTCTCTTGCTGATGCGCATCCATCGCTGCGTACACAATGCTGTCCACATCGGGGTAGTGGTTGTAGAGGGTCTGGCGGGCTACACCCGCCTCACGAGCAATCGCCGACATTGATATGGCGCCGACACCTTCTGCCTGTATCAAATCCAATGTGGCATGGACAATGCGGGTGGCCGGAGACTCGCTCATGTCTTGGCATACAGACGTGAGGCGACCGGAATAAAGATGACCAGCATGACCAGGATCCAGCCAATCGCAAAAGCGATGTCGCCTCCTGCCGCGTTGCCAGCGACGAGGCCACGGATGGCATCGGTGGCGACCGAGACCGGTTGGTTTTTGGCGAAGCCTTGCAGCCAACCTGGCATCGAGGCCGTGGGAGCGAACGCACTGCTTGCCATCATGAGTGGGAAGAGCCAGAACATCGAAAGCATTCCAACCATCTCGGGGTTGCGCACCTTGGCGGCAATGGCAGCCCCGAGCCATGAGAAGCCGTAGCCGGTGGCAACGGCAAGAAGCACGGCAGCGACTGCTCCGCCGACGGAGCTGAAGCGGAAGCCCATGAGCATGCCGACGATCGCAACCAGAGTGAGTCCGATCAGGTTCCGCATGGCGTCGGCGAGGGTTCGACCCGAGATTATCGCGCCTTGGCTGATGGGCAGCGATCGGAATCGGTTGGTGACGCCTTGGGATATGTCGGTGGCAAGCCCGGTTCCGGTTTGCTGTGCCCCCTGCAAAGCAGTGATGACAAGAATCCCCGGGACAAGGAACTGGATGTAGTCGACCTCGGTTCCAGCACCGATAGCCCCGCCGAAGACGTAGTTGAAAAGCACTAGGAAGAACACACCCATGATGACCGCAAACGAGAGCATTTCGGGTTGGCGGGCGGTGCGGATTGTGTCCCGCCAAGCAACGGTGCGTGTATCGGCAATGGCTGCGGACAGTCGGGTAGCTAGTGGCGGGTGTGCTGTGACGGTGGTATTCATCGACGGCTCCCTTCATCCGACGTGTCGGTTAGGGCGAGAAACACATCATCGAGAGTCGGCCGACGGAGTTGATAGTCGACTAGGTCGATGTTGGCGTCGTCGATTCGTCTCAGAATACTCAATGAACTTCGGGCATCGCTCGTGACGGGTATGCGGATGAGCCAGGACTCTCGGTCGATCGACGAAATAGATGTCTTGTCGATGATGTCAAGCGCTTTGTCGAGTTCGGTTTCTGAGGGGAAGCGCACATCGAGGACGTCACTGTCGAGGCCGCGCTTGAGGTCTTCAGGTGTCCCGCGGGCTACTGCGTTGCCTTGGTCGATTAACAGGATCTCGTCCGCGAGCTTGTCTGCCTCGTCCAGGTACTGCGTAGTGAGAACAATGGCCGCACCGTTGGCGGCGAGATCGGTGATTGCATCCCATATCTCGACTCGGCTACGGGGGTCGAGTCCGGTGGTTGGCTCGTCGAGAAACAGGGCTGGTGGGTTGGCGACAAGTGCGGCAACTACGTCAAGCCTGCGCCTTTGCCCGCCGCTGTAGGTCTCGGCCGGTCGATCGGCGTAGTCGCCCATCCGGAACTCAGCGACGAGTTCTTCGACACGGTTGGCCAGGATTTCTTTCGGCATCTTGTAGAACCGGCCAAAGAGTTGGAGGTTCTCTCGTGCTGTCAACTTTTCGTCGACCGCAGCGCTCTGGCCCGCCAATCCAATGAGTTGACGGACCGCGTGAGGGGAGGCGGCGACATCGAACCCGGCAACAGTGGCTGTGCCCGAGTCGATCGAGGCGAGCGTGGTGAGCATGTTGATTGTCGTTGTCTTGCCCGCACCGTTTGGTCCGAGCAATCCGATGATTTTGCCGGCTTCGACCGAGAAGCTGAGGTCGTCCACTGCGACCGTATCGCCGTAGGTTTTGTGGAGATTGCTGGCGCGGATGACCACAGAATCGGCGGTAGTCGTTGGGGGATTGGTGTCAGACACTCCTGGCTCCAAGGATGGACAGTATGTCTAGCCACTCTAGACACTATGTCTAACGACGGAAAATCCTCAGCTGGGAGGAAGGGATGCCACCAGCTGCTCGAGCGCCCAATCGATCTCGTCCTTGGTGATGACCAGCGGTGGGGCGATACGCAGCGTGTTCTCGTGGGTGTCTTTGGCCAACACGCCACGGTCTTTGAGCGCCTCGATCACCGGGCGGGCCCCACCCGCCTCCGGGTGTAGCTCGATCGCCAGCATCAGGCCCCGGCCCCTGATCTCTTTGATCAAGGGGGAGTCGATGCCTTGGAGCTGCTCGAGGAAATAGGCACCGAGAACGGCCGAGTTACCGATCATGTCCTCTTCGATAAGCACCTTGAGAGCCGAACGCGCCACTGCTGCGGCCAGCGGGTTGCCGCCAAAGGTACTGCCGTGCTCGCCGGGTTTGAGTACGCCAAGGACTTCGAGGTTGGAGAGCACCGCAGATACCGGGTAGAACCCACCCGACAGTGCTTTCCCGATGAGGGTCACGTCTGCTTCGATGCCTTCGTGTTCCTCCGCCAGTAGCTTGCCGGTGCGACCAAGCCCGGTTTGGATCTCATCGAGGATAAGGGTGATGCCGAGTTCGCTGCACAGATCCCGGACCTGCGTGAAGTACCCAGCGGGTGGGATGATGACGCCTGCCTCTCCCTGAATCGGCTCCACCAGGAACGCCACCGTGTTCGGGGTGACGGCGTCGCGCATGGCAGGGAAGTCCCCGAATGGCACAACCTTGAAGCCAGGGGCAAAAGGCCCAAAACCCTTGCGTGCGGTCGGGTCAGTGCTGAAACCAACGATTCCGATCGTTCGGCCGTGGAAGTTGTTGGACGCGACGATGATCTCGGCTTTGCCTTCAGGGACTCCGCGGACCTCGTATCCCCACTTGCGTACGGCCTTGATTGCGGACTCGACCGCTTCGGCACCGCTATTCATCGGCAGGATCTTGTGGCTACCGGTGAGCTCGGCGAGGTCTTCGTACAACAGAGCAAGCTGATCGTTGTGGAAGGCTCTCGATGTGAGCGTTAGCCGAGACGCCTGGTTGACCATTGCCTCCAGGATCTTGGGATGGCAGTGCCCTTGGTTGACCGCCGAGTAGGCGGCCAGGCAGTCCAGATATTTGTTGCCATCGGTATCCCAGACCCAAACCCCTCTTCCCTTGGCCAACACGACGTCGAGCGGTTTGTAGTTGTGGGCGCCAAGGCGAAGCTCGCTGGCGATCAAGTCCGGTGTCGATGGCATAGATCCTCGGCGGTCGTGTGCGTTGAAGCCTAGATGGTGCAGCACCGAGCCCTGATCGGATCAGCTACTGCCCCATGACCCATCCGGGGCAGATCGGCTCGTCACAGAGTGCTCCGGCCCACAGCTCAACCGGGAATCCGCTGCTAGCCGCAGCCGCGCGAGGTGGCGCCGACCCCGGCATCCGAACGCACGTCGTGCATTCCCCGTGATGGAGGTGAGCTCCTCACTGTTGATCGCCCCGGCTACCGCATAGATGCCAGATTCGACGGAACGAACAGATGTCACCTTTTTGATGCGATGAGACCAGCCCAACGATCTCGCCGGCATCGACCTGGTGGCTGTCCGTACCGGCCACGAATCGGTCGATCTCTTGTACTGAGACACGACTTTCGGGGTCGGGAACGCCGGTCACGAGGTGGTCTTGGTCGTCGAGGCGGAGCCAATCGGAGGTGGTGGCTGCGGTGCTCGGTTCGAGCCGTATTGCAAAGTGGTTGAGATCATCGCTGAAGGGCTCCCCATGCCAAGCAAGGAACTGTGGCTCGAGAACGGACTGTGCCGCAACCGGAGGTGCCGCGGTGCCCTAGGCAAGAAACGTAGCGGTATGGGTCAGGGAGAGGACGACCGCGATACCGAGATAGGAGCGGCGGATGGGGAAAACCCGCATGTATGCAAATCCTTTGCTGTGCCACCGCCATTCCGTTGGCCATGTCCTCAATCGACACAAAACCGAAACAACTTGAATTGGGCCGGATGACCTCCGAGACAACAGCCCGGCGGATCATTTCACGGACCGGGGATCTGACTAGACACCTGGGTGAGATACACAATGGTCCGATTTTGCGATCAAGCGGCTGTTGGATTGGCCGATAGAAGCGTTATGAACAGCGCACATGCACCCAGCGGCCCGCAGCGGCCAAAGTTCTCTACGGCCCGTAGAGGATTCGAGAAGGACCAAGTAGAAGCCTATTTGGACGAGATGCGGGTGAGGCAAGACAAGCTTGCATCATCAGCAGCTCTAGCCGAAAGAAGGCTGACTGACGCGACGTCGCGTCTCGAAGAGAGCGATTTCCGCCTCAACGATGCCACGAAACGCCTAGAAGATCTCGAGAACATGCCCGAGGTGCTTCCCGGGTCGGATGACTCCGACGAGAACATGAAGTCAATGCTTGCCGCCAAAGAACGCATCATCGACCGAGCCAAAGAGCGTGCCCGCCAGATCGAAGACGACGCCCGTGCTGTGGCCAACACCATTGCCGAGAGGGCACAAGAGCAAGCCGACGAGGCGCAGCAGGAGCTCGAGAAGGCGCGGCAGGAGGCCGCAAAGTCACAAGAACAAACTGCAAGCGCTGTTGCAGTCAGTGAGCCTGTCGTCGAAGTAACTCCGGTTTCGCACGAGAGCGTTGTGCTTGCGAAGAAGGAAGCTGTGGTAGTTCTTGCTAGGGCCGAGCAAAGAGCTGCAAAGATAATTTCGGACGCCAAGCAGATCGAGCTTGAGGCTCGGCATGCGGGCGTCGACGGCGCGGACCTGGACGAACTTACCCGTGGCATGCTTGACGCAGCCCGGGCGCGGGGCGAGTCAATCACGGCTCGTGCCGAAGCTGTTGCCGCTGAGGCTTCCCAGGACGTTGCTCGGCTCCGCGCTGAAGCCGCTGCCGCCACCGCCCAGGCTCGCGAGAAGCTTTCCGGTGCACGCGCCGAGGCGAACCGGCTCACCGAGGAGTCGAACGCGATGCTCCTCAAGGCACAGCAGACAATCGGTGCAGCTCGTGAAGAATCAGAGACGACTTCGGCCGAGGCCGAGGCTCGAGTTCAGATGCTCACCCGCACCGCTGACAACTACTCGGCCCGGGTGCGGTCTGAGGCAGACCAGGCAGCAAAGAGGGTTAGAACTCTTGCCGATGACGATTCCACAAAACTGCGATCACAGGTTGAGGCCGAGGTAGCCGAAACGCGGGCGCAGGCTGAGGCCATGCTCGCTGAGGCAACGACCGCTGAGGAGACCACGAAGACGGTCCTCCGCTCTGCCAAGATCGAAGCGAAGACGCTTGTCGACAACGCCACTGTCGCCGCCGACGACGTCAAGGGCGCTGCTGAGCAGTACGTAGAAGAGATGCGCGGCCAAGCCGACATGGAACTCGAAGAGCTTCGTGCCGGTGCTTCCGAAGAGATCGCAACGATGGAACGCAAGGCGAAGGGCGCTCTCAAGGAAGCCCGCAACCGTGCCAACCAGGCCCGCAAGGACGAGCAGAAGGCCGCAGCCGCGGTAGTCGATTCAGAGTCAAAGGCAGCGGGCATCCTGGCCGCGGCCGAGCAGGCGGCAGCTAACCGTCACGCTGATCTCCAGCGACAAGGCGCTCAGGCCAAGGAAGAAGCCGCCGTCCGCATGGCCGTCATTGTGGAGACGGAGGAAGCCCTTGCCGGCAAGTTGCAGCAGCTCGAAGTAGACCGCGAGGAGATCGTGGCCCAAGCAGCCGCGGGCCAGGCTGAGGCTGACTCACTGCGAGAAAAGGCAACAGCCAAGGTCGAGAAAGCCAAGGCGGAGAGTGTCTCGATCATCGAACTGGCAAAGACGGAAGCTGCCCAGCTGGCTGCCGAGGCGCAATCCAGCATCAACAGCCGATTTGCGGACGCTGACGGAGAGGTGGCGCAGCGTGTCGCCGCGGCCGAGGCTAACGCCGAAGAGATCCTCGTTGCTGCCGGTGCCACCAAGGTGGGTTTGATCAAGGAAGCCGAGGCGGTTCTCGCCGCTTCTCAGCAAGAAGCCGTTGTGGTGCAGCGCACCGCAGGCGAGGATGCTGGCGAAATGCGGAGCGCAGCTTCGGCAGAGTGCGACATGACGCGGGCCGAAGCCCGCCGCTACCTCGGCGACGCCGAGCGGGAGCGTCGTCAGGCACGCGATGAGCACGCTGAAGCCAAGGTTGTTATCGACAGGGCACGCACCGACGCAGAGTCGATCAAGGCCGAGGCGGATCGTGACGCTACTGCGCGGACAATGTCACAGCGGGCCGAGAGTGAGCGGCTGGCGAAGTTGGCAGAACAGCTCGAGGCGCAACGCACGGAGATCGAGGTCGAGCAAGCTTCACTGGCTGCGCAGAAGTCGCAGACCGAAATGGCGCAGCGTGAGGCCGAGGAAGCGCTTGCCAGGGCACGTGGCGATGTGACCAGGATGCTTGAAGAGACTCGCAACCAGTCGAACGAAGAGAAGTCCCAGATAGACCTCCGACACGAGGAGATTTCGCAAGAGCGCGAAGCAATCGAGTCGTGGCGCGGCGAACTCGCCGGATGGCGGGCCCAACTCGACAAGGAGCGGGCTGCCCTCGACGCCGCCAAGGGTCTAGTGGAGCAGGAACATGTCGAGCTCGAGAAGGAACTGCTGAAGGCCGAGAACGGCTGGGTAGAGATGGAGCGCAAGGGCAGCCAACTGCTGCAGGGTGCCCAACTCGAAGCAGACGCAATCATCGAGCGTGCTTGGTCCGAGGCCCGTCGGGTTATCGGTCATACCGATAGCGATGGCGCCGACGATGCGGCAAAGCTTGCCGAACTTCGTGCTGAGCTTGAAAAACAGCGTGGTGACTTTGAGAAGAAGAAGGTCGAATTCGAACAGAGCCAAGCACAGCTCGAGCTGGAGCGCTCCGAATTCGTCAAGGAACGTGAGACCTTTGAGGCTCAGCTTGCTGAGCAGAACGAAGCCGACGGTGCGACTATCAGCGAGGCACTGACCGAGCTAGAAGAAGAGCTTGCCCGTCTCGATGCAGCGTCATCCGAGCCAAAGGATATCGAAGCACCGGAGCCGGTGATTGGTACCGCAGCTCCGATCGTCCACAACGACGATCCGGCAGGGGCAGTAGGCAATTGGGACATGTTGTGGGCCGAGGAAGAAGGTGCGGAGCCAGCGGCGAGCGATTCTGAGGTCATTGTTGAAAACGACGACAGTGATTCAGTCGAGGACGATGCTGCCGACGAGGAAGAAGAGGCCGCAGCGGACTCGTCAGAGTACGGAGAAAGCCGTTATGCCCGCAAGGGACGGCGTCTTCCCCACATCGATGACGAAGATTCGCCATCTGTTGGCACAGGACTACGAAACGCGATTATCGGAGTCAGCAAGCGTGGCGGTGGCTCCGCCTAGGCGGCGCCACCCGCGGTTGTGAACCCAGCGTGATGAAGAGAAGCAAGACGACCGAGGATCGGCCAGATGCAGAACCGAATCACGCTGATATCGGCTCCAAGGCCAGGGGACGAGGCCGGCGTAGCGATGGCAATGCCACAGGGCCCACAACGAGGACATCCCCGACCACTGAGCCCAAGACGATGAAGCCAGCCGACGATCGACCCACAGAAAGCGGGCTGGTAGATCGGCTCGGCTCAAACGCCGATGAAACCACTCGTGATCTTCTGGCTGCCGCCGAGGCGCGGGCCAGTTCGATTCGCGCTCGCGCCGAGGTCGAGGTTGCCGACGCACTCGCAGCAAGCGCCAAGATGCGATCGGAGGCCGCCAACCTTTCCGCATCAGTCCGCGAGACGTTGGCCAACGCCAACGTCGATGCGGAAACAACGCGCGAGATAGCGCGAGAAGCTCGCGAGGAAGCAGAAGCGCTCCTCGACCGAGCCCGTACCGAGGCCCCGGCGACCTTGGACGCAGCTCGCTTGGAAGCGACCACACTGCTCAAGGGAGCACGGAAGAGGGTCGCGCAGGCAGACCTCGAGACCGAGATGAGAGTTGCCGAGCAGCTTGATATTGCGAACCACGAAGCTGCAGAAGTAGTCGCCATTGCAAAACGGCAAGCCGACGAGATTCGATCTGTCGCTGAACTCGAAGTCGCCAAGAAGGACACCGAAGCACAGCGCCAACTAGCGGAACGGCGTGCGACTGCCGAGCAAGAAGTCGCCGACATGTTTGGTGCAGTGGACACCGCCAGAGCCGACCTCGATCAGGAAATCATCAGAGCGGCTGCCGATGT
>JASJHC010000266.1:0-4608 GCA_033791245.1 Acidimicrobiia bacterium
ACACATTCGGTCTGTCCAACGTGTACTCCTACGAGGCAGCTTCCGATCAGGGCGGCAGGGTGATGGGGATCATGGCGGCAGCTCTCTCCAAGAGTGATGTTGTCGGAATTGTCGGCCCGATCGAGGTTGGCGATGCCAAGCTCTATGTCGACGGCTTTGCCGCCGGCGCTCTGGCGGAGAACGCGGCCGCAGACGTCAAGATTGTCTACACGGGCTCATTTAGCGATGTGGCTTTAGCTTCTGAGACTGCCCAGGCGCACGCCACCTCAGGTGCTGACGTCCTCACGGGTAGCGCGCAGATGGTCGTTGGCGCCGTTGGTGTGGCCGCCGAGAACGGCATTCTTTGGTTCGGGACCCAGGCCAACCAGGCCCAGCTCGCACCTGACGTAGTTGTCGCTTCCCAGGTTTATCACTGGGAGGTTGTCATCAGCCAGATCGTTTCTCAGGTTCAAGCCGGGACCCTTGGTGGCGAAATCTTCGTCATTGATCTAGCCAACGGTGGCGAGATCATCGAGTACAACCCTGGCTATGACGTGCCCGCCGACGTCGTCGCCAAGGGCGATGCCGCAATCGCTGGCATCATCGACGGTTCTATCTCCACCGGAGGCTGAGCCCCAACTAGTCGATAGCTTTGAGGTGGGAGGACCGAGTGGTCCTCCCACCTCAAGAAAAGAAAGGCTGTAGAGGTGACTGGAACCCCGATGCTCGAGATGCGTGGCATCACCAAACGGTTCCCCGGGGTGCTTGCCAGCGACAACGTCGATTTTGACGTCTACCCGGGAGAGGTACACACGCTCCTCGGGGAGAATGGTGCAGGCAAAAGCACCCTGGTGAAGATCCTCTATGGCCTCTATGAGGCCGACGAGGGAGAGGTTCGCCTCCACGGTGAGCCTCTTGCTATCAAAAACCCCACTGATGCCATCTCTCACGGCATCGGAATGATCCACCAGCACTTCATGCTGGTCCCGTCGTTGACAGTGGCGGAAAACGTTGCGCTTGGCCTCAAATCAAGCCGTGGCATCCTCACCGATCTCGACGCGGTATCGGAGCGGATCGTTGAACTCGGCGAAACGTATGGTCTCCATGTCGATCCGTCATCGCCAATCTGGCAGATGGCAGTTGGCGAACAGCAACGTGTGGAGATCATCAAGGCTCTCTACCGCGACGCCAAGCTACTTATCCTTGACGAACCAACCGCGGTCCTTACCCCCCAAGAGGTGGACCAACTCTTCGTAACGCTGCGCCAACTCACTGACGATGGCTGCGGCCTCATATTCATCTCCCACAAGCTTCACGAGGTGCTTGCTCTGAGCACTCGCATCACGGTGCTCCGCCATGGCAAAGTCACCGGGAGTGTGCCCGTCGAAGGCGCAACTCGGGAAAGCCTCGCTCAGATGATGGTGGGTCGGGCCGTCAAGCTCGCCCCTGACAAGACGGCAGCCGCACAAGGCAAGGTTGCTCTTCAGATTCGGGGCCTCACAGTGACCAGGGATCGTGGTGGTGACGGCGTTCGCGACCTCGACCTCGATGTCCATGCTGGCGAAATCATGGGCGTTGCCGGCGTTTCCGGAAACGGACAGATGCTGCTCGCAGAGGCCATCGCCGGCCTGCGCACGCCAACCGCTGGATCAATCAAGATCGCCGGCACCGACATTGTCGGGATGAGTCCGAAACAGGTGCGCACCACGGGACTGTCATATGTACCCGAGAAGCGCATGAAGGATGGGGCCATCGGCGACTTCACTGTTTCTGAAAACATCCTTTTGATCGATCACAACGACTCTCGGTACCTGAACCGCGGACTTTTTGACTTTGGTGCCATCAAAAAGCACTCTCAGCAGTTGGTCGACGAATACACAGTCAAGACACCGACGCTGGACACACCTGCACGCAACCTCTCTGGTGGCAACATCCAAAAGATGATCATTGCCCGCGAGCTGTCGGGAACCCCAGAAGTCCTTGTCGCGGCACAGCCAACGCGTGGTGTCGACATCGGCGCTGCCGAGTACATACACACCCGGCTGATCAAGCAGCGTGACGAAAACACCGCCATCTTGATGATCTCTGAGGATCTCGATGAGGTGTTTGGCGTGTCAGATCGGGTCGCGGTCATGTACGAGGGTCAGGTTATGGGCATCGTCGATCCCAAGACGGCCACTCGCGAAGAGGTCGGGCTGATGATGGCTGGTGTCGAGAAGGAGAAAGCGGTCGGCTAGCCGCTGCCGAAACCTCGGACTAGATCTGCCCCCGCCGGTTATGTGCGAAGCTATCGCCATGCGACGACTCCCCGGCCCGGTACTAATCGGCCTTGCCACACTTCTGTGGGGTACCACCGGCACCACTCAAGAGCTCGCCCCGGATGCGGCAACGCCGCTCGCCATCGGGGCACTCCGTCTTGTGGTGGCCGCCATCGTGCTCATGCTGATCGCCAGTATCTCGGGACAGTTGAAGAACCTATCGGAGATGCGCAGACCCGCAACGTTGCTTGCCGCCATCGGTGTCGCTGCCTACCAACCGTTCTTCTTCCTTGCCGTCGATCGGACGGGGGTCGTGGTTGGGACCATCGTTGCCATCGGTAGTGCCCCGGTATTCGCCGGATTGCTTGCCTGGGGGTTCGACAGAGCGGCACCGTCGCGAGTCTGGGTCTTGGCAACTGGAATTGCGATCGTAGGAGTTGGGCTTCTTGTGGCAGCTGGGCGCGATGTGGGGACCAGCGCAGGAGGCATCGTCCTCTCCCTCGCCGCGGGTGCGGCCTACGCCACCTACGTGATCGCGGCCCGCCAGTTCGCACGGGATGGGAACGTAATCGGATCGACGGCGATCATCTTTGCGATCGCCGCTACCTTGCTGCTGCCCCTCTTGGCCTTCGATGATTTGGGCTGGGTGACCACCGCCGCCGGCACCGTTACGGTTCTCTACCTCGGCGTTCTGGCAACCGCCGCTGCCTACCTCTTGTTTGCCGCGGGCTTGCGATCGACCAAGTCGACCACAGCCACCACGCTGAGCCTTGGTGAGCCGGTCACCGCCGCTCTGCTAGGCGTGGTCGCGGTTGGAGAGCGTCCCCCGTTGCTTGGTTGGATCGGTTTCGCTCTTGTCCTTATCGCTCTGGTTGCCGTAGCCGGCGAAGGCCGCTCCAATCGGTTCCTCCCCGCTCGCCGTCAGCTGAGCTGACTACCGTGGCGCCCATGAAGTCGCACTTCATCGACGTTGATGGGCCTACGCACTATCAGGAAACCGGTATCGATGGACCGGTAATGATCCTCGTCCACGGTATTGGGGCGTCGTATCTCTCGTGGGATCCCGTTGTCGCGATGCTCGGCGAAACGCACCGAGTACTCGCTATCGACCTCATCGGGTTCGGGTTCACCCCACCCCACGGCCGGAGTGCGTCTGTGCAACGGAACGCTCAGCTGGTGATCGAGTTCGCCGAAACAATGACCGACCAGCCGGTGACCCTTGTCGGTAACTCGATGGGAGGGCTGGTGTCGATGCTCGCTGCCATCGACAGACCCGACATCGTGGACCGTCTCATCCTGGTCAACCCGGCGTTGCCGGTGGTATCAGTCCGATCCATCTCACGCGAGAGTCAGCGACTGGTGCTTCCCCTTGTTCCGCTGTTGGGTAACAGCGCGGCCCGCTACTACTACCACGAACGATCGCCAGAAGATGAAGTCGATGACACCCTCCGCCTCGTTCTGAGCAGAGGTACAACGATCGATTCGATACAGCGAGCGGCGGCCATCGAGATGGCGCGAGCACGCCGTGAAATGGAGTGGAGTATCCCCTCATTCACTCAGGCCGCCCGCTCTATTGCTCTCCAACTCGGTTCACAACGACGATTCCGCCGGATGATGCATCACATCACCCAACCGACGCTGCTCATCCATGGAACCGAGGACCGAGTGGTTCCGCCGCGGTCGGCCCGGTGGGCAGCCAAGGAGCGCCCCGACTGGAAATTCGAGATGATCGAGAATATGGGTCACACTCCGCAGATTGAAGACCCAGATCTATTTGTCTCCATCGTCAGGAAATGGCTACGCCAGACGGTCACCGTCTAGGGCTACTGCCTCCGCAGGGCTCGAGCCAACCCTGTCCTGCATCGCCAGTTCCAGGACGGTCCCCCTGCTTCTTGCGTACACAGCGCCGGTATTGCGACGTCATGTACGCAAGAACCAGACACACCGTCATCCCTGCCGTTCCTGCGTATGTTGCGCCGGTATTTCGGCGCGAGATACGCAAGAACACGGAGCCGCAGCTCACCTTGCGAATCGCCCAGGAAATCGTCGCAGCCGAGGTCTCCTAGCCCCAGAGGGATTCCAGGACGGCAGCGACTGTGTCCTTGCCCGCCACTGACGACACGGCGCCACCCTCTTCAACCGGGACCCCAGCCACTACAGGATCAAAGTGGTCGGTCACAGGGGTGAGGAAGCGGCTGGGGACTGCGTAGCTGTGTCTGCTGTCACCACCAAAGCGTCTGTGATAGAACCGCTGCGGAAAGGAAACAGAGAGGTGGTCCTTGGCCCGGGTTAGCGCTACGTAAAGCAACCGACGTTCCTCGTCGACACCACCCGGCTCATTGAGAGCCATATCGGAGGGGATGTTGCCGTC
>JASJHC010000267.1:0-3162 GCA_033791245.1 Acidimicrobiia bacterium
CTGGTTCGAAGCGGAGGAATATGGGCGAACGCCTGAAATTGTCGGTAGTCATTCCGACCCACAACACCCGAAAGTTGACGTTGAACTGTCTGGCGGCCTTGTGGCTGTGCAATCCTCAGCCCGATGAGGTGATCGTGGTGGATGACGGGAGCACCGACAACACCGCGCAATCGGTCGTCCGTAAGTACCCCCGACACATCGTGGTTCGCCTTCCCCGGAACGAGGGGTTCACGGCAGCCGTCAACCACGGGGTCGCGCGGGCATCCGGCGACCTGGTGTTGCTGCTCAACAGCGATACCGAACCTGAACCGACCGCGCTCGGAGCGGTGTACGAGGCGTTTGCGACCCATCCTGATCTCGGAATTGCCGGCGCAGCCCTTCGCGATCCCGAGGGAACCCCTCAGTGGAGCGGCGGCCGCACACCATCCGCTCTGTGGTGCTTTGCGATGGCGTCGGGTCTCCCTGCCCTACTCGGCAAGTGGAACCTGTGGAGGAAGTTGCGGCCCCCATCCGGCTCCGGAGGCGGCGATGTCGACTGGGTGGCGGGTACCGCCATGGTCGTCCGACGTGCAGTCTGGAGTCAGGTGGGACCGTTCGACACCGGCTACCGTTTTTATTGCCAGGATCTCGACCTGTGCTTCGCTGCGGCATCGGCGGGCTGGAAGGTCGAGATCCTCCCGGATTTCAAGATCCTCCACCTGCACGGCGGCACGATTTCCGAAGAAGCTGGTTCGGTTGGAAGCCAGCACCCCGAGCTCATGTGGACTGACCTCCTCCGCTTCGCCAACAAGCATTGGGGGCCGAGGCGCGCTCGCTCTTCGAATCGAGCCCTCCGGATGGGTGCCGCCCTGCGAGTGATCGGCCGGAGCATCGCCTCCCCTTTGATCGGAGACCGCGACAGCAACGAATGGAGTGAGGCGACGACTGCCTACACCCAGGCCCTGCACGCTCTCGACGATCAGGATCAGGGGGAGCAGGGCCCGGTCGTCTGAAGTCGATCACTCTTCCCGACCCGTGCGACAATTGCGGCGGAGACTGTGCCTCAGGGCATGAATTTCACGTCAGATTTCGGTGCCGTGCGCCTGCCGAGGAGATATGAACCGGGAAACACCATCCAATCCGAACAACGGACTGCGCATCCTGTTCGTCGCCACCAAACCGGCATATCCGCCCCTGGACGGCGGACGGCTTCTGATCTGGAACACTCTCACCGAGTTGGCCTCGAGAGGCCATCGAGTGACCTACATTGCGCCCGACCTCGGCGAAGACACAGCCGGCCCGCAGCATCATCTCGAATCCGTGTGCGAATCGGTTCACCTGGTGCCTGCTCAGCCCACAGGCCTGGCCTGGTCGGCTGCCGCAGCACTACTGACAAGGAAGCCCCTGTCGGTACTTCGGCACACTCACCGTAACGTGCAACGGGTCATCGTCGAACAGCTCGACGGACAACCGTTCGATGTGATCCACGCGGAACAGATTCAGGCATTTTACAACCTCCCACTGACGGGCGACTGCCCGCCGGTGGTGTTGCGGGCGCAGAATGTTGAGAGCCAGCTGTGGCGAATGCTTGCAATTCGGAATCCTCGCGCAGCATGGATTACTCGTGACGAAGCCCGGAGAATGGCCGTGTGCGAAGCCCAGGCGGTCCGCAAAGCAGCTGCGACTGTCGCCCTCACACACCATGACGCAGAAACGCTGGCCGGCGGTGCGGGCACGTCGGACCGTCGCATTTCAGTCATCCGGCCACCGTTTCCGACACCCTTGCCCAGTTCCGACGAACCGCTCGGGGGTGACCCACCTGTCGTGCTTTCGGCGAGCGGGTGGCTTCCCAACCGCGATTCGCTCGCCTGGTTTCTCCAAGACATTTGGCCTTCGATCCTGAGGGTCAACCCGGATGCTCACGCACACATTTTCAGCGGAGACCGCGAGACCGCCGGGCCCTCGGTAAGTTGCCACTCCCCACCCGATGACAGCACACAGCTCTTCCGGCCTGGGTCGGTGCTCGTGGTCCCACTCCGCATCGCCTCGGGGATCCGCATGAAGATCCTCGAAGCGTGGGCAAGGGGGGTGCCGGTCGTGGCGACTCCGACGGCCATGCGCGGACTCGACGACGTTGGCGAGAATGCTTTCCTCCTCGCCCGTGACGGCCCGGAATTCGGCGACGCCGTTGCCCGGCTCCGGGAGAACCCCGAGTTGACACAAAGTCTGGTTGAAGCCGGTCGCAGTGCGTTGGATCTGCAGTTTCAGCCACAACAGGTCGCAGACCATCTCGAGACCGCCTATAGGCGGGCGATATCAGGCATCAGGTGAAAAGCAACGCCAGAGCCCGCACATGCCCGCGAACGAGGGCCGACACATAGGGACCGCTCCGAGTCTTGTGCCGCGCTACCAGACTGAGCGCGCGAGCCACGTTGTACATGGAATGCAGCCCGGCAATGTATACGCGGTACGGTCGAGACCGGAACGGCAGGAATCGTGTGGCCGTCAGGTTCTCGAGATACAACGGCGATCGTTCCGCGGACCCCGTCGATCCGCCCAGGCGGTGGAAACATTCCATTCTCGGTTGGTATCGAAGCCGCCAGCCCGCACGCCGCAGGCGAAGGCACAGATCCAGATCTTCGTTGTAGAGGAAATACCTTGCGTCAAAGCCTTCGACTTCACGCCAGGCCGCCGTCGAGACCGCCATCGCCGTCGCCGGGATGTAACCGACATCTCGCCCCATTCCAGAGGTGTCCGCCAGGCGTTTCTGGAAGACCGTACCGGTCACATAGTTGATGCCACCTCCGGCATACCACATTTTGGAGGGGTCGAGGTCGTCGCGAATCGGTCCCCCGACTGCTCCAACCCCGACTTCAAGGGCATCAGAGGCGGCGTCAAGATATCCGGGACCGAGGACCGCATCATTGTTCAACACCACGAAGAATGAAAACGGCCCGAACTCATCGAGGGTCGTCACCCCGTCGTTGACGGCAGACCCGAAACCGGGGTTGTGCACCCTGCGAATCACCTCGACGCCGGCAACAAGGGTGTTCTCTTTCAGATTCCCCGAGTTGTCCACCACCACCACCTGGCGTTCGATGCGGGATGGGTCGCCAAGCACCGAGGCAACGCACCGAATGGTCGGGTCGACCTCGCCGAAGTGGACGATCACGACCCCGGCAC
>JASJHC010000268.1:0-9208 GCA_033791245.1 Acidimicrobiia bacterium
ACCACACCCGAGGGCTCTCGCTACCCGAAGCGCTCCCCCGATACGGTATCGAGCCGACGACGTTCCCGTGGCAAGAGCCATACGGATGTCGGCCGCCATTCCGTTTCTGTTCACTCCCGTGCCTCTGTATGACACGGTTCGACACGAAACTGTGTTGATCGCAGATGGCGCCATGGCGGCCAATTACCCGCTTGGGCTCGCTGACCCAAGCACTCGTATCATCGGGTTCCGTCTCGTCGGCGACGATCGTGAGCATCCCCACCAGAAGATCGTAGGACCGGCCAGCCTCGCCCGTGGCGTAGTCCTATCCGGGATACGCGCCCGCTACAGCCTGCCCCGGCACTTCATCGCCGACTCCGATGCGATACAGGTTCCGGTAACGGCCGACTTGGACTTCGACATGGACGGCGATGAGGCAAGGGCAGCTTTTGATCGGGCGTACCAAGCAGCTCAGATCCAGCTCCGAGACCTCAATATGGGACTATCCCAGACCCCCGGCCAGCTTGACTGAGGCAGCAGAAGCCTTGAGACGTACCATCGCCGCGATGCCGAGCGCGGGGCCCAAGGCGAGGACCGGGAAGGCCCAGCGCCAGCCCCACGCATCCGCCAGGACCGGGACTCCGCGTATTGTCACCAGAGTGAGAAGAAAGCCGACCGCAGTCTGCAGAGTCAATGCGGTACCGCGGTAGGACGAATCAGCAGTCTCGGTCACCATTGCCGAGAACTGCGCTGAGTCGGAAACCACCGTCGCACCCCACACCAGGAATACAGGCACAACAATCCAGGGTGATAGGCCAAACAGCAATGGACTAAGGAGTGCGCACGTTCCGGAGATCGCCATAGATCCGCCAGCAACGAGGGTGCGGCCACGTCGGTCTGCAATGACACCGGCGATCCAAGCTCCGAGACCTCCTATTGCGATGATCGCAAACGTAGCTCCTGAGACCCAGCCATCTCCGATCCCCGCGGACGCAGCAGATGCACTCAAGAAGGCCGCAGTCCAGGTCCACATCGCATAGAGCTCCCACATGTGACCGAGATATCCGTAGGTAGAAAGACGGACGCCCTCGTTGCGCGCCACCACCCCGATCTGACGCCACGAAAATCGGGAAGGTACTGACTCGAATGGGCCGTCGGATACTGCAACGCCTAGGACGACGGTACCCAACAGCGCCAGCAAGCTGGCGCCCGCAATAACGCCTTCCCATCCAAAGCCGACTCCACGGATCAGATGAGGAGCGGCACTGCCGACCGTGAGGGCACCAACCAGCACTCCGAGCGCCATGCCTCTCCCCCGCTGGAACCAGCCTGACATCACCTTGAGCCCGCTTGGGTAGACGCCGGCCAGGGCGACCCCGGTAAGGAGTCGAAGGATGAACGCCGCGACAAAGTCTCCGGGGCCAAGCAACAGCAGCGCTGCGTTGAAGCCGGCTCCGGCTACGCCGGTCACTACAAACAGCCTCCGCGCTGGTATTTGATCAGCGATGCTGAACACACCTGACACCAACGCACCCACAACGAAGCCGATCTGGACTGCAAGGGTCAGACCGGTCGTTTCTCCCGATGAGAGCTGCCACTGTGTTTCAAGCTGCGGGGCCACCGCCGATGCCGAAAACCACAGCGTCAGTACAAGCAGTTGGCTCCCCGCGATAGCGATCAGGGCACGCCGCTGCCCGACCGGTGTGGCGGTGGTAGTCGTCGTGTTCACGTCAGTGAATCTATCTTCTGACGATCCTCGATGTCGAGGCGATGCGTGCGACGGTGATCGCGGACCGCCACCAGACCCGCGGCCGCCAGAAGCGCAGCCATCACAATGGCAACGATTCCGGTGTTGTCGCCGACGAAGTTGAGAGCGGTTTGCGATAGGTTTTCCACGAAGCGAAAGCCGGCGGAATCGAGGCCAGTTGCGCCGGAGATGAGTGAAGTGCCCCAGAACCAGACGATGTATACGCCGGCGACAATGAGAATGACCCCTGAGATCGTATTGACATGCTTCATCGCACTGCGGAAGCGACTCACCAGCGATGCCTTGCCCAGAGCGAGAGCGACAGTAAGCGCTAGCAGCACCAGCGCCATCCCCATTCCATAGACAATGAAGGTCAGTAGGCCTGAGATCAGGTTCGTTTGGGTTACCTGACCGGCGACGACAGTGAGGAAGACTGGAAGAGTGCACGACAACGAGGCAACGGCATACGACACCCCAAACATGAACACTGAGCGGAAGTCCCGTCCCTTGCGTCCGCGCTGCGCCTTGAACAGGCTGACGTTCAGGTCAAATCCGCGCAAGAGAGCTATGCCGAGGCCTATGACGCCTACTCCAATGAGAAGTGCCAGCCATGGGATCCAGTCGATGACCGTGCGGAATCCTGCGGTGATCAGTAACCCAGCCAGTCCGAACACGACAAGAAATCCGAGCGAGACGATCGCCCCCACTCCAAATGCGGAGCCAACCGCCGCTGCCCGCGATCGCGGTGCATCACCATCGAGGCCCATGAAGTAAGAAAGATACGCCGGCAACATCGCAAACCCGCAAGGATTGACGGTCGCCACCATGCCAGCAGCAAATGCCAGAGCGATTGGTGCCTCGATCATGAGAGCAGCACCTCGGTAATGCGATCAACCAGCTGGCCTTCGGTGAGCGGGCCGTTGTGAACGTCGAGAATCTGGCCGTCCGGCGAGATGAATACGGTGAATGGCATCCCCAGTCCGCCTAGCGCGGTGTAGAGGCTGCCATCCGGATCCTCAGCGAGGTCAAACAGCACGCCTGTTTCTTCAACCAGATCGAGCGCCTTGTCACGCTCATCCTGAATATTCATGCCAAGAAAGGCGACCTCATCGCCCAGCTGTTCTTGGGCAGGGAGAAAGGCTGCCGACATTTCGGCTACGCATGACGGGCACCACGAGGCCCAGAAGTTCAATACAAGTGGCGTCCCCTCATAGGCAACGAGCGAGGCGGTCTCACCCGAAAACGTCTTGAAGGCGGTTGACGGAATCGGATCACCTTGGCGCCCCGCGACCCCGGAGTTGCCGGCCGAGCACGCAGATGCAACCAGCGCAAGTCCTAAGAGAAGACCGGTAAGTCGGCCAGTGTGAAGACGTTTCATTTGGGAACCTCGTATGTCTGTGTTCCCTAAGAACGCCACGGCGTCCGATACCATCACACGAATTGTCGCCTAGCTGACGGTTCCTACGAAGATTCTTAATCGCCATGTCCCGGCTTATCGGCTACCTAGACAGCTGCCTAGGTGGGTGTTGGACAAATGCGGTGCAGGCTCGTCCCCGCGATAAACGCCCGCTCTCAGAACAGCCGACGGGCGGAAACTCGCATTGTTCAACAGCTGTCTAGTCGTTGAGGTGGAAACGGAAGCGCCGGAAACCGCGGCCTTTGGACTTGACGGTCCCGAGCGTGATGGAGCCGACCTCTCCTGTTGAATCGACGTGCGTCCCACCATCAGCCTGCCGATCTAGACCGACGATGTCGATCACCCGTACCTCGCGGAGACCGGCCGGCAGCAGACTCACCTTGGTGCGGATCAGGCTCGGATCCTGGTCTGCCTCTTCACGGGGGAGGAATGACACCTCAACGGCCCGGCGAGCGGCCAGCTGTGCATTCAGTTCGGCTTCCACCGTTTCTCTGTCTTCCGAGTTCCAGTCGGGTAGCTCAAAATCGAGCCTCCCCTCCCCCGCTTCCATGTTGCCGCCGGTGACGGGCACCTGATAGGCACTCCACACCACCCCACACATTGCGTGCATCGCGGTGTGCGTACGCATCAGCTTGTACCTTCGATCCCAGTCGAGGGCACCTCTGACAACGGCGGATTCGCCAGGAAGGCTGCCCTCTAGCCAGTGCCACACACCATCACCATCCGCAGTAACGCGGACCACGTCGAGGCGGTCATCACCAAGCCAGAGTGAGCCCGTGTCATGGGGCTGACCACCACCACCGGGATAGAACACAGTCCTGTCCAGGAGCACCCGATTGTCCTCACGATTCGTCGCGACGACAGTCGCTTCCATCTCCTGGGCATAGGCTTGCGTCGAATAAATCTTCTCGGTCATCTACGCTTCTCCTGTCGGATATCCGAGCAGCTTAGGATTGTCCGCACATCTGAACCGGATACTGGGAGAATTCATGGACGCACCGACTGAGCTCTGCCTCACTAACGAACCGGACGCCAACGCGTTCATCGCAAAAGACTCGCTTGGCCTGCTCGTCGGCCTCGTGTTGCATCAGCAGATCCCAACGGAGAAAGCCTTCCACAGCCCCATGGTGCTCCGGGATCGCCTTGGCCGCGACCTGGATCCTGCCCAGATTGCCAATATGGATCCGGAGGCACTCGAAGCTGTATTCAAGGAAAAGCCTGCCCTGCACCGATTCCCAGGGTCGATGGCAAAGCGTGTGCAAAGTGTCTGCGAGCACGTGGTCGAGACATACGACGGGTCAGTCGCCGGCATCTGGGAGGGCGTGACGACTGCCGACCAACTCATGGAACGGCTTCTGGCCATGCCTGGCTTTGGTGAATACAAGGCCCGCATCTATATCGGAGTTCTAGCAAAGCGGTTCGGGATTAAGCCCAAAGGCTTCACAAAGTACCTTCCCACCTGGCCATCGATCGTCGATATCGCCAGCCTCGATGATCTCGCCGACCTCAAGGCTCGCAAGAAGGCGTGGAAAGAGTCCAAGGCTGATAGCTAGAGATTATCGATTCTCCGCGGTGCGCCGGAGCAGAATCGGATAGCCGACAACGGTAACTCCGGCAAAGAGAAACCACTGGACGGCGTAACCGCGATGTGGCCCTTCCGACGGCTCCGGCAGAGCCACTAGAGCCGGAAGGTCTCCCGGCGGAGCCGGATTCTGTTTCTGCAGCTGGATAAACACGGGGAGCAGGTCGGCCTCCACCTGCTGGTCGAGTCTTTCCAGATCGACGCGGGCCGTCATCATCAGAATCCCCTGGCTCGGATCTACCGGACCAAAAGATCCTCGAACCTCTGTCTTGCGCAACACTCCATAGACCTCCGCGGATCCCTGCGGCGCCGCAAATTCCACCATCCCTGGCTGCTCCATATCAATGGGCACCCAGCCCCGATCGACCATCACCGCCCGTCCATCACCCAGATACAACGGCGTCAATACATGGTGTCCCGAGAGACCGTTGTACGACCTGGCGAGAAGGATGATCTCTTCGGAGGACTCGTATCGGCCGGCTGCAACCACGTACCGGAGCTCGAGGTCTTCTTGCGATGGTCCGTGCTCAGCAAGGATGGTGTCGAGCGGTTGCGCCGCCTCCGAGGTTCGTGACACCAGTATCTCGTTGAACTCCTGGCGATCGTGGAGCCGGCGAAGCTGCCAGAAACCCATCGCCACGAAAACAACCACCGCAACAACGACAATCACATGCCCCATCAGCCACTTGGGTCTGCGGGCAAAAGCGTAGTTGCGAGGCCGTTGAGTCACGCTGCTCCAGATTTCCAACGCAGCAAAGCGTAGCCATCCGTCTCGCGCCAGCGCCGTAAGACCACCGGACCCGCGGCCAGCGGTAGCGCCGTCACGACGAGTCCTTGGGTGTGGCGTACCTTCCGCCGGTTCTCCAGTAGACGCCTTCGGCCCGTGTCATGATGCCTTCTTCGACCATGTACCTGCGGAGAGAGGTGTAATCCTCATAGAACAATTGCAGCGTGAAGTTCACGTCGCGTTCCTGATAGCGGAGACCCGGCTCAAATTCTTGCACCAAACGCTCCAAGACCAACTTGCGTTTCTTGGTGCTCGTGGGTATTTCGACCAGGCGGGTGCCGGAGAAGAACCTCTGCAGTATGTTCTTCTCGGCCTCGGACCATGGGCCATCGGTGATAACGGCCGCTGCAGATTCAGCAGTTGGCAGTTGCGCCGCAGCCTGCCGCAGGACATCGACCCGCAGCTTCAAGTCACCGTCAATTAGGCCGGCACCACGAAGCTTGCCGACCGCCTCGGCCACCTTTCGTTTTGGTAGGCCAAAACTGGCGGCAACCTCATCCAGCGATAGGGTGCCCTCTGCGGCCCGGCCGAGCAGTGCAAGGCGCACCGGGTCTGCGACTAGTCGAATGACGTCGGCTGGATCTTCGATCGACATGGA
This sequence comes from Acidimicrobiia bacterium, assembly GCA_033791245.1. Lineage (GTDB taxonomy): Bacteria > Actinomycetota > Acidimicrobiia > Spongiisociales > UBA5794 > JAAETI01. Next base: position 6,111 of record JASJHC010000268.1, read on the forward strand.
AGCTCCTATCCGCCGTGGGCGACGCCACCGGCGCGCCGGGGATCGGCCATCTCGAAGAATCCAGCCAACGGATCCCACAGCGCTGCTTGAACGCCACCAAAGTACATGGAGATATCCGGGAACCTACGCATGTCGAACCCTTCGACATCACCAACGTCAATGCCAGGTTCGTAGGAGACCGTGGGGGTCCCGTCGTAGATCTCGGTATGAAGGCGAGCATGTTCAACTGAGTCGCTGAGCGACATACCGAGATGCATGAAGTTCACCAACACACTGCTGACCGCTGTGGTGATTCTTGACGCACCCGGGGATCCTATCGCGAGCACTGCGCCATGCCGGGAACGGGCAACGGTCGGCGCCATATTCGAGACGAGGCGAACGCCAGGTTCAACTCCGTGGAACCCACCAGTGTGCAGCTCGACTTCGCCCAGAGAGTTGTTTAGCCACATTCCCGTTCCGGGCACCATTGCCCCGGAGCCATAGCCGGCCGACACCGTGATCGAACAGCCGAGACCATCAGAGTCAACAGTCGAAGTATGTGAGGTGGATGGGGAGGCCAACATTCCCTTCATGTCGCCCATTGCGGCGAGCTCAAGCAGCCGTTCCGCTTCAGCTCCGCGGTCGTGGAGTTCGTCAAGACGGTCCTTACGGAAGGAGCGCACTGCATCCTGCACCTCGACGAGGCGGGCAACATCGGGAGCATCCCAGTGATCAAAGCCTTTGATCCCCATCAGCAAGAGCATCGCGGCCATGGTCGCACCACCAACAGCGGGTGGGGCGTTGGTTGCGATAGTCCAGTCATCGATAGCGACTGTTATCGGCTTGCGGACGACAGCCCGATACTCGGCAAGATCACGCAGAGTCAAGATGCCATCCTGCTCTTCGACAGTCTTTGCGATGAGTTGACCAAGGTCGCCGCCGTACAGCGTCTCAATGCCCTCTTCGGCTAGCTGCCGCAAGGTGTCCGCAAGATGAGGTATTAGAACCATGTCGCCAGCGGATAGGTGCCGGCCATTGTCGTGATGCAAGACCGCATAGCTGTCGGGCTCCCAGCCGAAGACAAGTTGGTGCGAGTGGCCCAGATATTCAGCGGCGGCACTCGACAACGGGAAACCCTGCTCGACCGCTGCAATCGCTGGATGGAACAACTCTTCCCACGCAATGTCGCCGTAACGGTCCCAGGCAAGACGGAGGCCCGCAAATGCACCAGGTGTCGCAACCGAGCCGTAGCCTACGATCGTTGTGGTACGTCCCCCATAGGTCAGAACAACCTCTCGCCCCCCCTTGCCAAATCTCTCTGCAGGCAGACCGCGGCCCGGCATCTCGGCATAAGCGTCGATGACAACCGGGTCGCCGTCGGCCGGCCATACCGTGATGAAACCACCAGACCCGGGGGCGATGATCCCCGGTTCCGTAACCATCGAACAGATGGCGGCGCCGATCGCGGAGTCAACCGCATTTCCGCCGGCGTCGGCCACGGCGGCCCCTGCGTTTGCCGCCAACTGTGATGCCGACGCTACTGAGATTCTTCGCATCGGGGCACACTACTCGACGCATCGTAAGAGTCGTTCAAAGAGCACGGTGTCAGGTGGCGCGATGGCGCCGCTATCGCTGGGTCGGCGAACCTCGATGTCCCGCGCCACGATCTCGAGACGGCTCATCCGACGCTCGGTCTCGGTCCAGAACCGACGCTGTACCGCCGCTGCGACCCACACGCCGTCGCCAACCGAGGCGCCGAGTATGGCAGCGTCCGGATCCGGGTCCCACAAAGTGACTGGCACCACGTCGACGCGGCGCCGCGGTGTATCCGAGCGAACCGTCACGAGCGAGCGCACCAGCCTTGACCCCGATTCGAACTCGCGCAGTTCAGGCGGAGCCGCCAGCCTGCCACTGAGAACAACAACGTTGAAGTCCATATCGCATCTTCCTTTTTCGGCGTGGAAGTGCGGGCATACTCAACATATACGTCGCCTCGGACAGGTTCTATCTGGTCTCAATGAGCCGATCCAGTTCATCGAGACCAGGGAATGATGGGTCTTCGACAACTATGGAATCTGCGATGCGACGCGCTCCAGCCTTATCGCCCTGCAGGGCTGCTGCTCGAGCTGCCACGTACCAAAGGCGCAGGTCTTCTGCCCATGGCTCCGCGATCTTCTTGGGTTTGCCGACTACTTCGGCGGCGCCTTCATAGTCCTCGCAGTCAATGAGGTACGAGGCATAAACGACCCGGGCTTCCTTCTCTACCGCAGGGCCACCGCCGATACGCTTGAAGTCCGCCCAGACCGCTTCGACATCCTCGCCGCGGTCCATCGCTCGCAAGACATCCATCTCGACAGGCATGTGAGTGGTCTCTCCGCTAAGCCGTCTGTAGGTTCTCAATTCGCGGAGCGCAGTGTGCCAGTCGCCTACGCGGTACGAGGCCAGCGCGAGTATCTCGCGTATGGTCGAGTCTCGGGAGGCAAGACCTTTGGCATGATCTGCTTTTCGCACGGCTGAATGGAATTGGCCCTCGCTGAAGGCCTCGGCGGCCGCAGCCAGCGATACCAGAGCAGCGTTCTGTCGTGCAGCCGGGGTGACACGCATGAGCGCTTCCACAACGTGGCGAGGCAGACCTTCGGCACCGGACGGAAGCTTTGGCGGTGGATTGTCGTCTCGGTCCCGATAGCCTCTGTCGTCGCGCGATCGGCCGCCTTGCCCATATCCACCGGAGTCGCCCCTGCCGCGTTCGCCACGTTCACCGCGGCCGCTATCACGCGAGGTCCGGGACCCACCTGAATCGCTTTTGCCGTAGCTCTTCCGATCGGATGTTCTGCCAGAGGAACCTGAAGCCCCGCGGTATCCGCCGGAACTCGAACCTGAGCTCGATCGGCCACGACCACCGGCGGAGGTATCGCGACTGGAACCACCTGATCCGCCAGACCGGCCTCGGTATCCGCCGGAACTCGAACCTGAGCCTGAACCACTATCGCTGCTCGAACCGCCGCGATAGTTGCCCGACGATCCTCGGCCACGGCCCGAACCCGACCCTGAGCTACCACTGGACTTGCCGCGATACCCAGACGAACTGGACCCCGAACCCGACCCTGAGCTACCACTGG
>JASJHC010000269.1:0-4781 GCA_033791245.1 Acidimicrobiia bacterium
GCCATGGAGGTCATGACCCCACCCGTTGGCCGCAAGCTTGCGGAGACCACCCGTCAGATCCAGGCCTTCCAGTTGGTCAGGGAGACGGCGGGGGCGGAGGCCACTCCCGCTGGTTGGGAACCGGGAGAACTGACACTCAAACCAGGGCCCGATCTAGTGGGCAAGGTATGGGAGGTCTGGAACCCGAGCATGGAGAAGTAGGGCTGGCGTTCACCCGCTGCGTGCTCCCGCGTTCAGCCGGGAATACCGGCGATCGGATAACCGATCGGTCACAGGCAACACGGCGTAACCAGGGCAATGTGTTGTCAGCCCGACCGCCACAGAAGCCGTCTACCTGATAATTAGAAACGCCTTCGATCTCGGCTACCGACGAGTCGAATGGAAGTGTGACGACCTACACGAGGTCTCACCGAGGTCCGCCCATCGATTCGGGTTTCGATACGAGGGAACCTTCCGTCAGGCCACCCGCTACAAAGGCCGGAACCGCGACACAGCATGGTTTGCGATCACAAACGAGGACTGCATCGACCTCGGCCCGCCATTAGGGCGTGGCTGTCGCTAGACAACTTCGACGCCGAGCGACACAGCGATAGCCGCCGGCAGCATTCAGGTAGAACGAAGACCGCTACAGCCCCACGGTCTCGACTCAGCGGACTTCAGTAGCGCAAATACGCAGGATTGAAGCTGCGACGTGATAGCAGTCGACTGAGTCGTCTGGCTCCAACTCGGATTGCGCCATGATGCAGCAGCCGCTACGGCACGCGACGCCTGCCACCGAGTCGTCCAACACCGGTGTCTCAAGATCGAACACGCCCGCTTTCACCTTGGCCGGCACCTCCCCGGATTCGACACCGGCGTCATTACGGGCAAACGACACCACCCGATCTATCCACGACGACAACGCTGACAGATCATTGTGTCCGCGTTGATGAGAGAAGAGGACAAGCCCGAAACCTGACTCGAAGGAGGGTCCGTCAGCCAACAGCCACCGGGTCAACGCAACGATGGGACGCCGAAACCGCGACCTACCTGTTGCAAGTCCGTCACGGCTCTTCGTAGAGTCAAAAGGGCCTTGTGGCGGGTACCTCGAAGGGAGGGATGCGCTGTTGGCCGATACGAAAACACGGAGCGCGCGTTGGGAACGCATCGCGCGGGTCGTGCCTGCGATGCAGTGGCTGCCCGAGTATCCGCGCAGTCGTCTTCGCGGCGACCTCCTATCGGGGGCAGTGGTTGCGGCTCTTTTGGTTCCGCAGTCGTTGGGCTACGCCCGCATCGCGGGCGTGCCGGTGCAGGTCGGTTTGTACGCCGTACCGCTGGCGCTGCTTGCTTACGCGGTGTTGGGTTCGTCGCCGCAACTGATTGTTGGCCCTGCATCCACCGTTGCGATCGTCTCAGGATCCTTGATTGCCGACATCGCCCGCGACAACCCGCAGGACGCGGTTGCGATCACATCCGCGCTGGCGATCGCTGCCGGAATAGTCTTGGGAGCGATCGGTCTGTTGCGGATCGCCTGGCTAGCCGAGTTCTTGTCGAAGCCCATCGTGACGGGCTTCGTCTTCGGTCTGACTGTGACGATCATCATCGGCGAACTGCCGACGCTGCTCGGCATTGCCAAGCCACCCGGCGATCTGATCGGTGTACTTTTTCGCACCATCCAGAACATTTCCGAGGCCCATCTTGAAACTGCGATCGTTGGTGGAGTCGCGCTTGCCATGTTGTTCGGTGGCCGGAAGATCTCACCGGCTGTCCCATGGGGCCTCGTAACTCTCGTCGTGGCCGTGGCAGCGTCAAACCTCTTCGATCTCCAAGCAAGAGGGGTGGCTGTTGTTGGTGATGTGCCGGCCGGCCTGCCGCCAATTGGACTGCCACTCATCCCCCGGCACCAGCTGGGGGCGGTCGTGGTTGGTGGCGCGTCGCTCGCTCTGGTCGCGTTGGCCGAGGGACTCGCCGCGACGCGTCTGTTCGCGACGCGTGGCGGCTATCGGGTGGACACGGAACGAGAGCTGGTCGGAATGGGTGCCGCCAACATCGCCGCTGGCCTGTCAGGGGGTTTGACGGTAGCCGGCAGCCTATCGAAGACGGCAGCCGCCGAAGGGGCCGGGGGTCATAGCCAGGTGACGGGCCTGACGGCCGCTGCGCTCGTTATTGCGGTGCTAGTGGCGTTCACCTGGGCCTTCACCGAACTGCCATTGGCCGTGCTCAGCGCCATCGTTGTCGCCGCGGTGTGGGGTCTCATGGACGTGACCGCGGTACGCCGCTATCGCCATGTCCGTAGGGCCGACTTCCTTGCCGCCGTGGTTGGGGCCACATCCGTGGTGTTGTTCGGACCGCTCTACGGGCTCGGCATCGCGATCGGCGTGTCGCTACTTGCGATCATCTACCGTTCGACTTCGCCACGCATCGAGGTTCTCGGCAAGATCAGCGACGAGAAGGCGGCGTGGGGCCGGGTTCGTGGTCATCCCGATCGCATCCCGGTGGAGGGTGTTGTCGTCGTACGACTCGACGCACCGCTGTTCTGGGCCAACGCGACCGCGATCGAGGATCGGCTACTCACCGAGGTCGAGAGCTGGCCCGACACGCTTGCGCTCGTGCTCGACCTGGAGGCCACGACGCAGCTCGATACGACGAGTGCCGACGTTCTGGCGCACCTTGCCAACGAGCTGGCGAAGCGCGACATCCGTCTCTACCTTGCCCGGGTCCTGCACCATGTCGAGCACGTTCTGGAACGGTCGGGCTTCGTCGACGTGGTCGGCCAAGAGAGCCGTTTCTGGCACAGCATCTCTCAGTGTGTGCGCGCCGCCCGCCGTGACACCGGGCTCAAAGGCCAAAAATCGCATGCCGGCGGATCACGCGCAGCGGGTGACAAGCCCGAAACCGACGAATTCGCCGAGATAAGCGAGACGGACGAGGGGATTGAAGTTGAGGTGCTCGACGAAGACCCAAGCGCCCGCAACGCCCCCGACGAGGCGTGATTCGATAAACACGTGTACCGCCGTCGATCACTGTCGCTACGGCTTTGGGGACATTGACTTACACACTGCGCTTCCCAAAGGCGGAATCGTCCAACGATGCCCCGGCGTAATCATCGGCGCAGGCGGATAAGGGGCGGTGGGACAAGCGCCTGCCGCGAGGAACATGAGCGAAGGAACGATCGTATGACCCGATCTGGAACGGTCAGCCACACGCGACGAAACAGCCTTCAGAATCTGCATGTGCAGTGGGCCTAACAGGACAGAACGCGAACCGGAGATCACCCCTGAACGTGAGTCCAGCAAGTCCTGCGTCGGAAATGTTCGCGGACCTCCGTCTATTCGGAGTCTCAGTCGCGTCGCTGCAAACAACGACAGCGACTCGCTCCTACGAGAGGGGCTGCCGTTCACAACAGAGGGGGTCGTCATTGTGACGGCCCCCTCTGTCTATGTCACATCCCGGTCAACTAGCTGAGGGCACGCCGCCAGAACGCTGCCATCTGACCACGATTGACCGTGTCCTCGGCGCAGTAGTTGTCGTTGGCCGGTGGGTTACACCCAAGAGTGATCCCAGCCTCCGCCAACGCATTGATGTCATCCTCAAAGATCGACGCATCGTCATCAGTGAAGAAGTCAGTCGCCGACGCGGGCAGATCCAACGCCCGGTTAAACATCGCTGCCAACTGACCCCTATCGAGCACGTCATCCGGGCAGTAGTTGTCGTTCGCTGGCGGGTTACACCCAAAGGTGATCCCGGCCTGCCCCACCCACGCTATGTCGTCGGCAAAGATGTTGCCGGCAGTGTCGGTGTGTTCAGTCGTCGTCCCGCGCCTGCGGAATTCGTACAGCTTGTTTACGCCGTCGTCCGACACATAGATCGACTGGTCGGGTCCAACGTCGACACCGGACATTATCCCATAGGGGAAGAAGGCTTCAGGGATACGATCCGAGTAGTCGAGCCCGACAATCGCGGCAGACTTGTCGCCCGTTGCAAGGTCGACCGCGGTCACCTGCTGAAGGCCCGTCTCCACGACAAGGAGCCGGTCACCGTCGACAGCCAAGCCCTCCGGGAACGCCAGACCCGTGGTTAGCTCGGTGGCGCCTCCGTCACTCACAGCCCACACGGTGCCGGTTCCCCAATCGCCTACGTACAGAGTTTGCCCGTCTGAGGCCAGCCCGAGCGGGACCGCGAGGCCATCAACCAGCACCTCAGCTGTTTCGGCGTTTACTACGTTCCCTGCGAGCAGTTGGCTCGCCACCAGCGTTCCGTCGTGACGGATCGCGTTGGTGGGACCCGCAAGCGTTCTGATATCCAGCTGGATCGCACCCGTCGCCGGGTCGATAACTTGCAGGGTATTCGCGAAACCACTCGTAATGATCAGGTTCTCGCCGTCTGCCGAGACCGACATGGCACCACCGAAGCCGGTGCCGGGGGCGCTGAACTGATCGTAGAACGAAGTCGCCGGCTCTTTCGGGTTGGACTCGAAGCCCCGCAGCGCAAACAGCTCGGCAACCCACACTGTCCCATTCGGTGAAGCCGCAACACCACCGGGGAGACCGAGCCCGGGCTCGTTGAGGGCGACTACGCCGCCGGAGTCGCGCCGGATGATCTGGTTGTCGGCGCCAGCTGCGGCGAACAGCCGGTCATCGGCGTCGAAGGCCATGTTGTCGATAGTGCCTTCGATGTCGATCAGCATCTCGTGGTTTGTGCCTACCAGATCGAGCTTCCAGACTTGGCCGCTTGCGAGGTCGACGGTATGCGCCTCACCCAAGGAGTTGATTTTCACAGACGACAGAATATGGAAGCCGTCA
>JASJHC010000270.1:0-4999 GCA_033791245.1 Acidimicrobiia bacterium
GTGGGTGGGGGAGCCGTGGTCGTAGTGGCTGGAATTACGGTCGTTATAGCCGAGGCAACGGTCGCGGCGGCGGGTTCGTCGTCTGGCGACCCGGCAAGGCTGACAATGCCGGCCACAACCATCAGCAGGCCAACCAGCACCACCCCCAGTCCGATGGTCTGCCTTCTCATCCGGCGCCGCCTGACGGTGCTTTGCCTAGACATACGGCGAGCGCTTGTTCTGCCTCACGGAGTTCTTGCTGACCCTTCTCGAACTTGGCGTGCCACTCGCGGACCCGCTCCCGGTCACAGTCTTTCGCCTCGGTGGCGATCCTGAGCAGTCCCTCGCAGTACTCCACCTGGATGTCGAGTTCGGCTTGGGAGATGCGGCCACCATCGTATACGTAGTAGACAACGTTGTCGTCGAGCCTCGTGCCGCCGCCGAGTTGCACGCATCCAGTGCTGATTGGTTTGCGGCAACTTCGGCTTCGTGTCCCGCCATGTCGCTGAGGGCTTCTTCGAGCGACTCGTTGATCAATCCGAGTCGGCGCTGGGCGGCTGCGACGTTCTCTTCCTCCATGTCGCAGTCTTTCTTGCCGCTCCTCGCGATGGCTGCTCCAACGGCAGCGACCGTTGCTCCGCCGCCGTCTGGCCCGAGTTCGCCGAAGCCAGGTTCTACCTCGTCCCCGAGTCTCACTCCCATTTCAAGCATGCCTCCTGCAAAACTGGGGTCGAGGGCCATCCCGATGATGAGTTTGGAGGGAGCGTCGCCGACGGGTCGTCGGGGAAATGGGTTACCCCGTAGCAAGAATCACTCGGGCCGATCAGGTCTTGTGCTGCTGCCAACCCCAGCAGCGAGCCCAGCAGCAAAACGGTCACCAACACAAACCTGGCCAGTTTCATAGTGATCTTTCTGTCGTCCGGCGGCTTGGCCGATGTGGCCTACGCCTTTTTTGCTCCGAGGAATGCCATACGCAGTCGACTAGTGGGTGTTGCCCGCGTTTGTTCCACTGTCTTCAGACATAGCTTCTCCCCTCACAAATGCCTGAGTTTGAAACTACACATCTATCGGTCGCGGTGGTCGTTTCCAGGACTCAGTCTCGCCAACTACCCCAAAAGGACTGGTAATCGGTCATTGCGACGCTACGGCGATGTTTGTGGCCGTTGAAAACTTTTTGCGTATCACGGGGTTTTGCCGCGTATCTTCTAATCAGGAAGGGAGCGGCTTCTGCAACAACGTACATACGAGGATTTCGATCTGGCGATCGAGGACATCGGCGACGGTCACTACCGAGCGCGGGTGCTGGATTCGCCATCCGGGCAGGCAAGCATCGAGTTCGATCTGCCATTTTCGGAGATGGAGTTGGAGAACTTCCTACTCAAGATCGGTCGGCCACGCAGTGGCACTCGTCGGTTGGAGTCGCCGGAAACTGAGGCTGCCCGTGCGTTCGGAGGCCGTCTCTACGACGCCGTTTTCGCCGACGATGTTGGAACCCAGTGGGCCCGCAGCGTGGATGCTGCCGAGCGGGAGAACCGTGGTCTTCGCCTCCGGCTTCGGCTGTCGGAGGCACCGGGACTCGCCGACCTTCCCTGGGAGTATCTCTACTCGCCGACCAGCGATGACTTCGTTGTCTTGTCATCATGGACGCCGGTTGTCCGCTACATCTCGTTGGATAAGGGCGCTCCGCCGCTCCAGGTCGCTCCGCCGCTGCGGATGCTCGCCATGGTGTCGAGCCCCAGCGACTACCCACCTCTCGATGTTGAAGCAGAGTGGGCCCGTCTCGATGAAGGCCTCGCGGAGATTGTGCAGTCGGGTCTAGTCGAGATCCACCGTCTCGAGAAGGGGACGTTGCGGGAGCTGCAGCGAGCCATGCGACGTAACGAGTACCACTTGTTCCATTTCATTGGGCATGGCGGCTTCGATGCGGTTGCAGAAGACGGGCTCCTGTTGCTGGAGACCGAAGACGGTCGGGCCCGCGAAGTGTCGGGGCGTCAACTCGGCACCATCCTTGACGACGCCAGGACCATCAGACTCGCGGTCCTGAACGCTTGCGAGGGGGCAAGGTCTTCGGGGACTGATCCGTTCGCCGGTGTTGCCCAGAGCCTGGTCGCCAGGGGTATACCCGCCGTGGTGGCGATGCAGTTCGAGATAACCGATAAGGCCGCGATTGTCTTTGCACACGAGTTCTATACCGCCATCACCGATGGACTTGCGATCGAAGGAGCCGTCGGCGAGGCCCGCCGGGCCATATTTGGCTCGAAGGGTGACGTTGAATGGGGAACGGCCGTGCTCTACATGCGTGCCGAGGACGGGCGCCTGTTCGACATGACCGCGCCACCGGAACCGACCCTGATCTTGGAGGCCGCCGACATACCAACGGCGGTGATGGATCAGGTCGCGGTCCCGCCGGCTGTTGTGGAGCCTGAGCCCACTGTGGAGATTGAGCCAGAACCACCGGTGGCGGTCGAGCCAGAGGTGCGATCGGTGGAGCCTGAGATCGCTGCTCCAGAACCAGTCGCGACGGAGCTACCTCCGGAACCGGAACCAGTCAGGACCCAGCCGCCGCCGGAGCCGATTGTGGAGACTCGGCCGACTCCGGTCGTCCCGCCAGCGCAGGCCGCAACACCCGAGCGCTCCGGGTTGGGGGCAAAGAACGGGCGGCTGGTCGGCATCGGGCTGTTGGTCGCGGTGGTGCTGATTGTGTTGGGTATCAACCTCACTGGTGGTGACGATGGCGGTCCGGGAACCACGGCGGGAACCCAGGGCACGCTTGAGGTCATTGATTCAGCCGCGATCATCGCCGGACCCGCGCCGGACATTGCCATCGATGGGAACCTAGGCGATTGGGCAGAGGTGGCGGTGGCATACCGACTGCGTCACCCGGTCAGTAACAACCTTGGTGTCGCCCGGCTCGGTGAGGACGCATCGGGCACGCTGTGGGCTGCCTATGACAGTGGCGCTCTGTATATCGCGGTGGAGGTGGCTGACGATGTCTACTCGCAGCCCAATGAGGGAAATCAGATCTGGCGTGGTGATGCTGTCAACATCAACCTCTCCGCAAACGGTCTCGGCAATACGCCGGAGCGGCCCAACGCCCTTACGTTCCAGCTCACGATGACACCGCTGGCGCAGCCAACCGGCCGGGCTGCGGCGGTTCTCTTCGCCGGCAACGGTCAGAACTTCTCGGATAACTCGACCCAGCTCCCGGTCGACATCGCAGGTGATGTCACGGGCCAGGGATGGATTCTTGAAGCAAGGATCCCGTGGAGTGTCTTCGAGCTGAGCGGTCCGCCTGAACAGCTTGATGCCGCCGTGTTTGCAGTGTTTGACAACGATGGCGAAGTCGATGGCAGCCGCAGTGCGCAGGCGGCCATTCTCACCAATCTGCCCGGTGTGTTCTTTCAGGAACCATTGACCTGGGGGAGCTTCTTCACGGAGTAGCTATTCCTCCGGCCCGGCAGCCCAGACCAGGTCGGTCATTTCGGCGCCGGCGCTGGCAACCGCAACTCGATAGATCCCGGGAACGAGCGGGGCGGTCTGGGCGATATGCCAATCGTCTTCGGCTAGTTGCCCTGACCACACCTGCACCCCAGTATCAGCATCGGTGACGGTGGCGGTGAGTTGCTGGTCCCTGCCCCCGGTCGGCCGGGCGGCAATACGGATCCCTGCGGCAGCGTCGACTAGGTCGGGGAGGTCGAGGCTGAGGCCGGCGTAACGGTCCCGGAAACCGCCCAGGTCGATATCGGCGCCGGTAATGATGCCGGTCACTTGCGAAATAACGCCGTCGGTGTTTTGCATGGAGCTGTGGCGGGTGGGGGAGAACAGCCCGCCGGCGGCGTCGGTCATCTCGATGGGCATCGCGGAGACGCGGGGCACGGTGCCGTCGCCACCAAGATCACGACCGCCGAGATTGTTCAGCAGGGTGACCTGGTCACCTTCGAGTCGGGCACCCTGCATGGTGGGCTGGCCAATCCCGACCACGGGATGGATGCGATACCCATTGTCTTGGTATGCGGCGTCGCTGGAATGCTCGGCTACGGCGGCTTCGATCTGGCGATGGAAGCCAAGAGCGTCGTTCGCCTTGATCTTGTCGACGCCGGCAATCGTGGCCTCGGCGACTCGCAAGGTGGTGCCGGCTTCGGTCTCTATCGCTGGGTAGATGGGGAGGAGCTGATAGACAGAAGTCAGCGAGCGGAGGAAGTCCGTGAGATCGAGACCGACAGGTCCAATGCCATGCTTCATGCCCTTGGCGAGAAAGTCGACTGCGTTCAGGGACCCCCGGTACGGGGTGCCAAAGGTGATGAGGGCCCTGGTGTCTTTCCATCCATCGAACAGTTCGAGGAACGCCCGCGATACCAGGCCACCCATGGAGTGGGCGAGCAGGATCAGCTTGGCGTCGGTGTTGCCGCTGCTGGTGCGCCATTCGGCCAGCCAATCGTGGGCTTGCCGGGCCAGTCGACGACCGTGGGCACGGTTGTCGCGTCGCCAGTCGTAGGGGAACTCGAAGTAGTTGCGCCCATCTATGAGCTCGAACTCTTCGTGCAGGGCGTTGGCGATGGCGCTGTATCCGTCGATCTTCCATAGCCCAGGCACGATGTGTAGGTCGGGGAGGAGGCGGGTGGCAACGACACCGTCGCCGAGGTCGTCGGCGTCTGGGTCGTCCCCGTCGAGTTGGAGACCTTTGATCGATCCGCCGAGCGACATAAGGGCCCGGAACGCCGCACCCTTTGACATCGCCCACACGTCTTTACCATCGCGTTCCAGCACCGAGCCGAGTATCCCCGGCAACAAAACGACAACGTCACCCATAGGTTGTTTGGCCATGATCCCCTCCTTCCCGACGAGCCTACGCGGCGAAACCGAGAGTTGGTGTGCGCCGCCGAGGAAGGGAGAGCCGGTCACCGGTACGATGCTCCTATGACGAGAAGATCTGAGATTGTGACCAACGACGGCCGCCTCTATCACCTAGGTGTCGCAGCTGACGAGGTGGCCCGCAGCGTGTTCTTGGTCGGTGACCCGG
>JASJHC010000271.1:0-8034 GCA_033791245.1 Acidimicrobiia bacterium
CAATTGGGACCTTTGCATCTGCACGCGGCTTCGAATGCAAGGGTATTCTTCCGGTAGTGGGTAACCCAAGGAGGCAGCAATGCTGAAACCAGGTACCAGGGTCCATCGAATCACCAAGAAAGTCGGCCAGCCATCGCCAGAGGGCAAGATTGTCGGCAAGAGTGGTCACGCCTATGAGATCAGATGGGATGACGGCCACACCAGCATCACTGATCCAATCGGCGTTGTGAAAGTGAAGAAGAACGACTGAGCCGGGCGATCTACTTGTAGGTCGCCCGATGTTGCCGACAGGGAAGCTACAGCGAACTCTCTGGAGGGGCTGTGGCAAAGCCAGTTGGCAACCGCAATATCGGTGTGGTCCAGCAGCAGGAGCCGGCCTGGGCCAACTCAACAGAAGAGCATTTCGCCTCGCTCCTCGACAGCTACGGCATCAATTGGCTTCACGAGCCACATCAATTCCCGATCGCTTTTGATGATCAGGGCAGGCCTACCGAGTTCTTTGCCCCGGATTTCTACCTACCCGAGACCGACGAATACATCGAGCTGACGGTCATGAAACAAGGCCTGTGCACGAAGAAGAACGGCAAGCTACGGAAGCTCCGAGAGCTCTATCCCGACGTGAGGTGTCGAATCATCTATCGGAGAGACTACGAGAACCTCGCCCTCAAATACGGATGGGAGTCCGACCCCGAGTTCCCCCAGCTTGGCGTTCCTGCTCGTCACCCCGGGCCACCACAGATACGGGTCGCCAGCTGATCACTGATCGGGGCTACGGCGTCGACAGGGTGCCATTGAGATCGTTGCGGCGGGAGCGCCAGCCATCCCAATTGGTGGCTCCGCCCTGATCCCAGACCCAGCTAGAAGCTGCGGTATCGCTGTACTGATAGGTGTTGTAGTCAAAGTTGGCTGAGTCGAATACCGTTGGCTCACCGTTGGTGACCAAACCCGTATTCCCTGAGTCGGTGATCGTGTTCCCGGTAACGATGGTGCCTTGCGGAGTTAGGGCTCCGGTGAGGCCGTAGCCGATGACGACAACCGCGTTGTGGTTCCCGTTCATGACGTTGTTGGTCACTGTCGCATTCGGCCCAGTGATCTGTACGGCACCGTTGTAGAACTTGTCTGCTGCGTCGGCGATTGACCCATTGCCGGTGAACTGATTGTTGGTGATAGTGACCGCAAAGCTCTGGTCGTGATTGATCCCGGCGTACCAATTGTTCTCGATGACGTTGCCCGAAAAGTAGGCGTCGGTGTTGTCCTTGTATGTCCACAGACCCGACCCATGGTTGTCATGAACGTAATTGCTAGTGACTTTGAGGTTCGTTGTTGCCAGGAATTTTGCCCCGGCGAGATCGGCGGCCCGCGATGTCGGGTCGTCGTTGTTGTGGGCGATTTCATTGCCGTCGATAACTGCGTTGGCCCCGCCATCGACGTAGATGCCGGGAGCGTTGTTGTGGTGGACGTAGCAGTTTGAGATCGTGGAGCCACCCCGGATCGAGATCCCGACGGAGGCGTTGTCATAGACCTCACAATCGGCGATCAGCCAACCGGTACCCTCAGCGTTGATGGCCCCCTTGTTGATCGCGGATGTGTAGTTCTTGACCTCGATACCGCGGATGATCACGTTGTTGGCGGTGCCGGTAAAGGCATACGCGGCCTCGTTGACGCCGTCCATGAATGTTCCTGGTTCACCGACGAATTCCTGGCCGGCTTTTGGCACGACCTGCTGGCGCAGGTGTGTACCGGCTTCTACGAAGATGCGGGCGCCGGTGGGTTGCGAGTCGGCCACTTCCTGGATTGACCAGCCCAACGGTACGACTGCATCAAAGCCGGCAGGGACCGTAGGTGGGGTGTAGCCCGGTGGTGGCGGGGGCGGATTCGGCAAGCTGAGCGCCCGGCTGAGGAAGGATGCCATCTGACCGCGGGTGACGTTTGCGTGAGGGCAGTAATCGGTGTTCAGCGGTGGGTTGCACCCGGCTGTGACTCCGGACGCGGCGAGGCGATCGATAGCGGCTTCGAAGATTGAGTCGTTGTCGTCGACGAACCAATTGGGAGTGGTTGCTGGCAGCGATAGCGCCCGATCCAAGAAGGCGGCCATCTCACCTCTGGTTACGCTACGGTCGGCGCAGAATTCTCCGCCGCCGCATCCCTTGGTGATTCCCGAAGCGGCCAGCGCGTTGATGCTCGGCTCAAACAGGGAGCCGTCGTCGTCGGTGAAATGGTTCGTGGACGACGCCGGCAGGCTGAGTGCTCGAGTCAGGAACGCTGCCATCTGGCCCCGCGTTACAGAGTTGTCGGGGCAGTAGAGGTCATTGAGTGGCGGGTTGCATCCCTTGGTGATTGCAGCGTAGGCCAGTTTCTCGATATTGGGCTTGTGGACGCTGGCGCCAGTGTCACGGAAACCGCCAATCGGATTGTCACCGCACCCGATCCGCTCGCTGCTCAAGACGAGCGAATCAAGATCGAACGAGAGGTTTCCCGGGGCGTTCTCGTCGCCGCCGTAGTAGACGTCAGACCAGAAACTCTTGACGTTGATCGCGGCGTCGGATGAACCTCGGAACTTGAGGTCATCCTGATAGAACGCGAGCTGTTCATCAACCCAGCCTTCGAGGAGTCCGTTTGCAACACCAGGGGTGTTCATGTCTACGTGCCCTTCGACGCAATACCATGCGTCGTGGCGGAGCGTTCCGGTCTGGTCATCCCACAGAATGAGGTCGCCGTTGTCCGATGCCTGATCACGGTGATAGACATAGAAGCCAAGCTGGGTGTAGTCGGAATCACGCGAGGTATAGGTGGGGGAGAAGAACATCCGCGCCGACCAGCCGGGTTGGGAGTCGGATGGTTTGATGTTGTTTCGTGCGGAACCCGAGTAAAGACCGGCTGGGCCGGGGAGTTTGCCACGACCATAGTTTGTGAAGCCATCGGGGATGCGCAGGTAGTAGCGGAAGTACAGCTCCTCCGGATCTTTGATTCCCTGATCTTCGAATTGCCAATGCATTGCTGAACCAAAGTGGGAGCCCGCCGGTATGGACACCTTGATACCAGTGCCATCAGAGCCGTCCGAGATGGTTGTGACCCGGTTCCTGGTGCCGATGTCGGCGTCAAACCAGGTGCTGGTCCACGTGGCGGGGGATTCGGAGTAGGGCTCGTCCAGGTACACGGTTGGCTCGGCAGCGGCGGGGACCGCCGCGACAAGGGCGGTCAGCACAGTGGTGGCCGCAAGCATTGTGAGGATTCGGGATCGTTTCATACCAGTGGGGTCTCGGTGCGGTCTCGAGTTCCGAGTTGGTTGGCTACCGCGTTTGTCCAGGGGTCGTGATGCCCATGTTGTGATCGGCAGTATGGGGTCATTCCTGTAGCTACCGGAAACGATCCGAAATGGGGACTTTGGTTTCAAAGGTTCTTGCCGATAAAGACGGTGGGAGCGCCGTGTTCCACGTGGCCAGCTCCGGACTCGACTTAGTTGGAGAATCAACATGAAGGCCAGCAGGATCACGACTCTTCTCCTCGCCGCGGTGCTTGCCCTGGCGGCATGCGGTGGGGAGGCAGAGACGACAACGACCGCCAGCGCAGCATCCACAACCGCTGGTGACTCCGGTACCGACACAACGGCGCCGACCAAGACACCACCGAGCACCAGTGGTGCTGTCGATAGCCTCGAAGATGTTCGTGGGGCCATCGTCCGGATTGTTGCTGAGGGAAGTTTTTCCGATCCTGAGTACGGCCAGCAATACAACGCGGCCGGGTCCGGTTCCGGGTTCTTCATAGATGAGTCTGGCATCGCGGTGACCAACAACCATGTGGTGACGGGTGCGGCCTTCCTCCATGTTTATGTCGACGGCGAAGACGAACCCCGCAATGCACGTGTTCTTGGTGTTTCGGAGTGTTCCGACCTAGCGGTTATTGATGTCGACGGCGATGGATTTCCGTACCTCGATTGGTACGAAGGTGACGTGGCCGTTGGGACCGCAATCTATGCGGCCGGGTTCCCTCTCGGCAATGATGAATACACGCTTCTTGACGGGATCATTTCCAAGGAGAACGCCGATGGCGAATCTGACTGGGCATCGGTCGACAGCGTCATCGAACACTCAGCCGATACTCTTCCCGGAAACTCCGGTGGGCCGATCGTTTCTGAGGATGGGGCGATCGTTGCGGTCAACTATGCCGGGGACAGCCAGGGTCAGTCATTTGCTATCGGTCGTGATGAGGTGCTGCAGGTGCTGCCCCGCCTCGTCGATGGTGAGGACGTAACGTCTGTTGGCATCAACGGTCAGGCCTTCTACGACGGTGCGTTCTCGGGGATCTGGGTTTCTTCGGTTGCGTCGGGTAGTGCCGCCGATCTCGGTGGGATCGAATCGGGCGACCTCGTGACGCTTATCGAGGGACTCATTCCCGCGACCGATGGCACGATGGCGGACTACTGCGACATCCTCCGATCACACAGTGCGGGTGATCCTCTGAGCGTCGAGGTCTACCGCGGTTCGGACGATGTCTTCCTCGAAGGGACTCTCAACACCGACAAGATCCTGGAAGCCTCGTATTCGTTTGCCACCGAGCTCGAGGACGAGGTGGTTAATACCGAGGCGAATGCCGTTGGCTACGACTCGTACACGACGGTTGTCGAGGTTGATGGCATTATGAGTGTCGATGCCCCCTCGGCGTGGACCGATACTGTTCTCGACGGTAGCTGGTCTCTGGAGGACGAGCCGGTCGGTATATCAATGAGTGCCGCGTACAACATCGAGGAATGGCAATCAGGTTGGACTACGGCGGGCTTCTTTTTTGGGGCTTCTGCCAGTCTGCCGGCGACAGAGACTGTCGGGTCTTTGTTGGACGCCAACGACTTTGCCTTTGCGTGTACGTACGACAGTCGCACTGAGTACTCGGATGAGCTGTATGCGGGCGCCTATGACCTATGGACCGACTGTGATGGAACTGACACCATATTTGTGGTGTTGGCGGCCGAGACGCCGGGATCTGAGGTCTTGATGATCCTGCAGGTTGTTGTGGTGACCGACGCCGATCTCGAGGCCCTCGATGCAATCCTGGCAAGCTTTGTGGTCGATGAGGTCGCCCTGGCGCAGCTCAGTCTCTAGGACAACCGAGTCTGGGCTGAATCCATAACCAAGAAGACCTCCCGCAGGCGTCATCGAACGAGCGCGAACCGATATAGAGTCCTCGCACGTATTGATCGTTGCAATGCAACGAACTGCGGGGAACTCACCCTCGTGAGTTCCTTGAGCGCAGCCGTCCTCCTTGGAGGGGAATGGCCTGCCGCTGCCTGACGTTGACAGCGACTCAGGGAGCGGGCGACCAGTCGCTCTGGCTAAAAGCGGAAGGACACCCATTTGAACAAGCGCAACATTCTGATCGCCGCCGTAGCAATCGCCATTGTCTTGGCAGGTGCCGTCTGGTATTTCTTGCTGCGGAGCGACGCCCCACCTCCCGCAACGATCGAAGGCGCCGTCGCCGCAGTCACGGGTGAAACCACCACGACGGTCGGTGGGGGAGAGACTGCAACGTCGACAACGGCGGCAGCCAACACCACCGCAGCTCCCACCGCGACTGCCGGTATCGATGGTGCCTGGATGGCTGATGACAGCGTTTCGTTTGTTGGCTACCGAATCGAGGAGGAGTTGGCGAGTTTGGGTGCCATCACCGCTGTCGGTCGCACCAGCGCCATAGAGGCTTCACTGAGCTACTCCGGGACCTCCGTTACTGATCTGTCGGTAGTTGTCGACATGACCACGCTGCAAAGTGACAGGTCGCAGCGGGACGGTGCTATGCGGACCCGCGGTCTTGAGACGGGCAGTTTCCCTAGTGCCAGTTTTGTGCTCACCAGCCCCATCGAGCTCGATGTTGCTCCAACGCCGGGAGCGACCATCACAGCCACGGCGTCGGGTGACTTGACGTTGCATGGGGTTACTCAGCCGGTCACCCTGGACATCGAGGGATCGCTCGTTGAAGGAACCATGGTGGTCGTCGGGTCGATAGAGATCGCACTTGTTGACTACGGCATCGAGAAGCCAACCGGATTCTCGGTCCTCGGGATCGCCGATGTCGGTCTTCTCGAGATCCAGCTCGCCTTTGTCAGGGGCTAGCTGGCTGTAGCATTGCTCAACCCAGAGCACGTCTCAGGAATGCAGCCATTTGCTCGCGAGTGACCTGAGCAAATGGGCAGAACTGAGTGTTGTCTGGCGGATTGCAGCCTTTGGTGATGCCCGCGGTCGCCAGCTTGGCGATGTCTGCCTCGAAGATGCTGCCGTCGTCGTCGGTGAAGTTGTTGCCGCCACCGTCGTCGGTCAAGCCGAGCGCACGAACCAAGAAAGCGGCCATCTGCTGGCGAGTCACGAACGCATCGGGGCAGAATTCGTCGTTGATCGGCGGATTGCATCCCTTTGTCACCTTGGCGGTCGCCAGCTTGTCGATAGAAGGCTCGAATATCAATCCGTCATCATCGGCAAACAGGTTGCCCGTACCGACGTCGGTATAGCCAAGAGCTCTGGTTAGGAAGGCGGCCATCTGGCCACGGGTGACAAAAGCGGTCGGGCAATAACTGGTGTCGGCGCAGCCCTTTGTAATGCCGGATTCGGCGAGCCACAAGATGTCGTCGAGAAATACCGAAACAGCGATGTCATCGAAACCGACAAGTCGAATCGAGAGTCCCTCTGCTGTCTCGGAGAGAACCTTGAGTCGAGATCCCTGTGCCAACAGCGACTCGCCTTGGTCCACGTCAAACTCGGTGCTGCTGCCGACGGCTGTCACGTGATTGGTACCAAACGGGGACGGTGGATAGGTGTAGGGCCGGGACGAAAGACCCCCACATGCGTCGATGGAGGTAGCACCCGATAGGTCGGTGAATTCGCACCATTGCTCGATGTAGTGGGCGCTTACTCCTTCGTACTCATCTGGAATGGGGTCGAGGACCGAGTTGAGACGGGCATCGAGAGCAACAAACGAATACGGATAGCCGCTCGGCAGGATCACCATCTGGGTCCCGTCCACACCTACCGGGGCCAGGGTCAGATCCGTGACACCCCCGCTGTAGAAGACAACATCGGCCGGATTGACCCACCCGGCGCGATAGCGGTTGAAGGCAAGAGAGCTATAGGGGTCGTCAGTCCGCCCACCCGTGAGTGCATCGAGATTGCCGCTCATGTAGTCGATGGGATTGTCGTACTCGTTGACCGTTTCCCCCGAGTAGGAATGGGGAAAGCTAATCGTGTGGCCGACTTCATGGGCTGCCGTGGTGATGTGTGCCGGCCGGGTTCCGACTGCTTGCACCGAGCCACCTTCGACGACGGCCCAGCGTTTGTTGCCAGGGAACACTGGGTTGCTCAGGTTTTCACAGTTATTGCAGTAGAAACCGGGTCCGGCGAGACCGGCATTCGAGGTGTTGTCGAGGACTCCTATGGCGCCATCGTCGTTCCACAGCGGGTTGTTTTCGGCCGCTGCTGTCATGGCATCGGCACACGAATAGAAACCGCTTGCGTTCACCACCTTGCGGGCGATGAACAGTGGGCTATACGCCCCGTCGGATAGGCCTTCATAGAAGGTGGTCACTTCATTGTTGAGCACCATCGCCGCTGCATGAACGTCGACACCGCCCGTCGCTTCGGCCCAAGTACAGATGTATACGCCAATGCGGTCACCGGATTGCGAGTAGCGGCGGACATCGTTTGGCCATACAACGATCTGCAGAGGGTCGCCGGAGAACTCATCGAGGGCCGCGATGCTGCGTGCGTTGGTGTCGAATACCGGGGCGACCATGTCGCTTTCGGCGGGTATATGGAACCCGTCGACAAAGGGCTGCGGGCCACTGACTGCTCCCGCCGGTGAGGTAGTCAGGGCTGGCGCCAGCACCAACACCGCCATCACCGCCATCGCCAATAACCTTCGCATTGCTCAACCCTTCCGTGCGACTCGCCTGACTCTATCGGGCATCGGCTTTTGTGTCGCCTCACTTAAACAGTCGGGGCGGGGGCGGGGTGTTCCGCACCCCCGGCAAGGGGTAAGCCCCCCCGGGGGGTCGAA
>JASJHC010000272.1:0-4703 GCA_033791245.1 Acidimicrobiia bacterium
GCGGGTTGCAGCGCATCGACACAGACCCCAACCTCCGCCGCACCCGAGCCGGAAGCTACAGCGGAGACCGTGCGGATCCTCCTGGTCGGCGACATCATGACCGGACGCGGCGTTGCCTCGGTCTTGGGGAACGATCCAGACGGCGTGTTTGCCGGTGTCCGCCATCTCATACTTGACGCCGACGTTGCTGCAGGGAATCTCGAATCTCCTCTGACTCTGCGACCACACACCTCAAGCAACGAGAACATGCTGGAGGCCGATCCCAACACCGCACAGGCAGTGGCGTCGGCCGGGTTTGATCTGATGTCGCTGCCCAACAACCACAGCACCGATGCCGGCCCGGACGGTCTGCTCGAAACCATCGCTGCGATTGCCGCCACCGGAATGCGCAGCATCGGTGGAGGAGCCGACGAGGCCGCAGCCTATGCGGCCGAAATTATCACTATCGGGAGCCTTCGTGTTGGGTTCCTAGCATTCGATGCGACCGGGGCTGGCGAAGCAGCGCGCGGCGACAAGCCTGGGGTAGCGATCTGGGATGAGACCGCGGCGACGCGGGCCGTCCACGATCTTGATGCTGAGGCGGACGTCGTCATCGTGTCGATCCATGGCGGGACCGAGTACCTGCCCGTTGCTGATCCCGGAATGGCCGAGATCGGTGCCACCCTTGCCGCGGCAGGGGTCGAAGTCGTCTGGGGTCACGGAGCCCATATCGTGCAGCCGGTCGCGGTGACCGAAGGTACTGTCGTCGCCACTTCTCTTGGCAACTTCCTGTTCGACCAATCGGGGCCCGACCGCACCACCGGCGCCATGGTCGAGATCATCGCCGATGCGTCCGGTGTAGTCGCATACCGTGTTGGCCTCGCCGAGCATCCCGACCGCCGCATCGAGTTCATCGAATGGCTAGAACCCGTCGGCAACGCCGCCTGGCTCCACGGATCGTGGTGGAACCTTGTCCGCGATCCGGTTCTCGCCGCCGACACCAGCGTCGCTGTTGACAACTTCCGCCACGGCGACCTCACCGCCGCCGCCCGCGGCAACGTGACCGGCGACGGCGAGCCGGAAACCGTTGTGTCGTTCCGACGCCCCCACCGGACGACGCCGTTTATGGAGACCCATCCTGAGCTGCAGTGGGCGGACGCCAGCGGGCGCAGCACCCATCTTGGGGTCTACGAACCGGGCAATCTGGCGGAGATCTGGGTAGCCGGTTCAGTTCTGTTGCCGATCGCCGACCTGCAGGTCTGTGATGGCTCACTCGCCACGGTGCACGATTCTCTCGACGACACCACCCGCACCGCCGCCGGGGCATGGATGTGGAATGGCTTTGGCTTCGAGACTGCCCCCGATATCCCCGGCGGCGGCACGCCGAGCTGCGCCGACATCGATGGCGACGGCCGTACCGAACCGGTCATCGTCGACCGTTAGTCGTCGTCCGGAACGCGGTCGGGGTCAGGGTCGTTTGGTACTAGTAGGGCCGTGAAATACGGCCTACCGTGAGACAACGACACCAAGCGGAGGTAGTGGTGAAACACCGATCAATTCTCCTGTTCGCGATCTTGTTGCTGGCTGCGGGGTGCACTTCAAACGACGAGCCGACCTCAACAACGGTTCCCTCAACCTCGACGAGCACAACAACCGCAGCTACGACTACTGATCCCACCACCCAGGCGCCGACGCTCACCTCCCTACCCCCCATCGTTGTGCCCGCCGTCAACGAGACACCGTTTGGCCAGCTCAGCGCCGTTCCGTTGCTCGACTCCGCGGTCGCCTATGCCGGCCCCGATTCACCAACCAGCCTGAGCCGAGTTGTCGTGGCCGACTGGATCGGTGACCAACTCGACGCCAACGACGCCACCGCGCAGTTGCTGTCCAACGGGTTCGTCATTGTCCCCGGGAGTACCCGCCACTTTTATCACATCTATGAAGGCGCCGAGTACGGCGGCTGGCCGGTGTTCGTGACGACGGATGCTGCCTATCACGTGTGGCATCTCGCCTTCGACAAGGTCTTGCGCGAGGCCGAACAACAGACACTGCTACCGGCACTCGAAGACATGGTCTCCCGACTGGTGGAGTTAGCCAGAGCCCAGGAGACAGAACTTGCCGGTAGTGACCTCTCCGAGGCAGCCAACCGGGTCACCCAGTTCTATGAGGCCGCAGCCACTGTGCTCGAGTTGGATGTCGGCCCGATCGGACCGCTGGCGCAGGCCGAGGTCGACCTCATCATGGCGGCCAGTGAGAGAAGTCTGTCGCCAACAACCGGCGGCGATGACGGCTCGGGCTTTGTCACCACGCTGGTCGACTATTCGTTGTTTCGCCCCCGTGGCCATTACACCCGCAACGCGGATCTGGAACGCTACTTCCGCGGAATGTCGCAACTGGGTAACAACGCATTCCTGGTGGACGACAGCCTCCAGTTGGGGATCCTTGCCACCCGCGTGCTGCTGGCCGAACCCGAAGTGGTCAAAAACTGGCAGCTCATCTACGAACCGACCTCGTGGCTGGTTGGTGCTGCCGACGACTACACACCGTTCGAGCTTGGCGCGATTATCGACAACGTTGTGCCCACAGGCTGGTCCGACGTGTCCGTGTTCTCCGATCCGGAGACGGTACTGACGGTCGCCAGCGGTCTTCTCTCCATGCGCCCGGTCGAGATCAACCCCGAGGCTGCTTCGCTGCGCATTATGGGAAGTAGGTTCGTTATCGATTCCTACATCCTCGATCAGCTAGTCATACCCAATGTCGCGGAGCGAGACACTGCCTCCCCGCTAGACATCGCCGCGGCTTTTGGCTCGGAATGGGCGTACGGGATCCAACAGGATGCCGGCGCAACCGACTTCATCAACTACGAACAGCAACTGGCGCTAATGCAGGGCCTCATCTCAGATCGCACCGAAGCAGACTGGGGGTCGACCGTGTACGACGCATGGCTATGGGCGGTCCAGCCGATGTGGAGCGAGCATGGCGCCGAGTACCCGGCCTTCATGCAGAACAAAGCATGGAGCGCCAAAGCTCACCAAACTGGGTTCGGGTCGTATACCGAGCTCAAGCACGACACGATCCTCTACACAAAACAGGCAGTTGCCGAAGGAGGCGGCGATGAGCCACCTCCACCGCCACGACACTGGGTCGAGCCCGATCCGGTTGCCTTTGAACGACTAGCCGCCGTCACCAATTTGATGCGCACCGGTCTCGAGAGCCGTGACCTACTTCCTGAGGAATACTCATTCCTGCTCAATGAGCTCGAGGACTTCTACACCTGGCTGGGCGATCTTGCCCGCGATGAGCTGGCGGGACTTCCGATCAGTGATGCCGACAACGACAGCCTGAGTTGGGTCGGTGGTCTTCTCGAAGGATTCTGGATCCAGACTTCCGATGCCGACCTGGATTGGGAGACAGGGCCCGACTCGCATGCTGCGTTGATCGCCGACGTCATGAGCAACCAGGACGAGGTACTGGAGCTGGGGACCGGGTATGTCGACAACATCTTCGTACTGGTTCCTGACGACAACGGTGCGTTTCAGGTCGCCTCTGGCGGCGTGTACTCGTACTACGAGTTCTGGAACGAGCAGCGACTCACCGACGAAGAGTGGCGAGCCCAACTTGAGGCGGGGACCAACCCACCTCGTCCCGCATGGCAACAGATCTTCCTGGCAGGTGAGCCGCCGGCTCCGCAGAACCAAACCGACGTGGCGGCGGGGCTGTTCTGCCGTGACATCGAGGCAATGGGATACGGATTCTCGGTGGCGGTGTCGTATTGGCTCACCGAAGGAGCACCGGATCGAATGGACGCCGACACAAACGGTATTCCGTGCGAAACAGTGTTTGGTGAGGACGTCGAGCACTTCCTCAATGCCGCGATCGGCGAACCCACCGGCCAGAGATGTGCTGATCTCGGCTACCCCGATGATGCGAGCGGTTATCAGAGAGCAGTCGCCTATTGGATGCTCGAAGGTGCACCAGATCGAATGGATGCCGACAAGAACGGGATCCCTTGTGAGACGGTCTTCTCATCTACAACAGTGCAGGAGTTTCTAGGGATTTCGAATCTCTAGGCTTCGGCGCTGCCGCCGCTGATCCAGACAAGACTGGTCGGACCTGGAGTGACCATGGTGCAACAATCCGCGTCCCCGTTCCAAGTGATGTTGAAGCCGCGCGGGGCGATCTGCAACCTCGACTGCTCGTACTGCTATTTCCTGACCAAGCAAGACTTGTATCCGGGTTCCCGTTTCCACATGTCGGATGAGACTCTCGAAGAGTTCACCCGCCAGTACCTCGCGACCCAGCCAACCAACGAGGCAGTCTTTGGTTGGCAAGGTGGCGAACCAACTCTGCTGGGGTTGGATTTCTACGAGAAGGCGGTGGCGCTGCAGCACGCCCACGCTCGCCCGGGGATGCGAATTACCAATGCGCTGCAGACCAACGGGACCCTGTTGGACGACGATTGGTGCCACTTCCTCAAGAAACATGACTTCCTGGTTGGGATCAGCATCGACGGACCACAAGAACTGCACGATGCCTATCGGGTGGACAAGGGTGGTCTGCCGACACATCACCGGGTGATGGCAGGTCTCGATCTGCTGAAGAGACATGAGGTCGAGTTCAACGTCCTCACCACCGTCCACGCAGCCAACCAGGAGCACGGCCTGGAGGTGTACAGGTTCCTCCGTGACGGGGCCGGGGCGCAGGTCATGCAGTTCATCCCGATC
>JASJHC010000273.1:0-4303 GCA_033791245.1 Acidimicrobiia bacterium
GCGCGGCTTCGTAACCGATGTAGCCAACTACCCACAGCCCGCTGGCCGCGGCCGCTTCGGCTTGCCCAACCACAGCCACTACTTCCTCAACGCGTGTGGTCGATACGTGGCCGACCCGATCGGAGAACGCAGCGGACCGCATCCGATTTGGCCGTAGATCGTCGAGACGAGCGGTGATTGCCATCGAGCGAGCGTACCCGATCAAGCGTCGCGCCGACTCCTACGCAACGCGGGGAACCATGAAACGGATCCGCACCAACGGGATGCGAATCGCTGCGATTGCCTCCTGTAGCTCTCGGACTCGCATCGCCCTCACAATGAACGTTGCCGCCTCGCTGCGACTGGTGGTGGCGTCCGGGCAGAAAGTAGCTTCACCACAGCCGCTGGTGATTCCAGCTTCAGCGAGGGCATTGATGTCCGCCTGGAAAATTGATTCGGCGTCGTCTTGGAAGTGATCGACCTGCGCCTGCGGCAACGTCAGAGCCCTATTGATGAAAGCCGCAACCTCGGCCCGGCTCATCACGCGATCTGGGCAGAAGTCGCCATCGCCGCAGCCATTGGTAACCCCGAGGTCGGCAAGCGAATTGATGGCAGACTCAAATGGAGAGCCTTCATCGTCCAAGAAGTAGTCTGCCGCGCTCGCCGGTAGCCGGAGGGCGCGGACCAACAGCTTTGCCATCTGCCCCCGTGTCACCCCTGCGTCGGGACAGAACGCATCGCCGTTGGCATTGCAGCCGTGGATGATCCCGGCGAACCGAAGCTCATCGATTGCGCTCTCGTGCATCGAACCATCATCGTCAAAGAACTCGCCGCCGAAGCCACGCTCTGCTGAGTCATCGCAGCCAAGCGGCTCCTGCCCGAATGAGAGAGAATCGAAGTCCATTTGGTGTTGCTGCGGGGCAGGATCCCGTCCGCCAAAGTACACATCGAACCAGAAACTCTCGATGGCCACGTATGGCTCACTAGCCCGCCGGAACCTGATCCCGTCCTGGTTGAACGCTTCAGCACCGTCGACCCAGCCGGTAAGGAGCCCATCAGCTTCCCCCGGCGTGTTCATCTGGACGTGACCTTCAACGCAGTACCACCGGCCGTGTTCAAGCAAGGCCGCTTCCTCATCCCACAGCAACAAATCCCCGTGATTCTTTTCCTGGTCGAGGTGGTAGAGGTAGTAGCCGATCCGAGTGGAGCGAGTGTCCCGGTCGTCGTAGTTAGGCGAGAAATACATGCGAGCCGACCAGCCTGGGCTCGCCGCCGACGATGGTTGATTGCCGCGAGCGCTCGACGAATACAAACCGGCGGGGCCGGGTAGCTTGCCCTTGCCTGAATTGGGAAACCCTTCGGGGAAGCGCAGGTAGTAACGGAACCACAGCTGTTCAGGGTCGGGAAGGCCATTGCCCGAGAACCGCCAGCGCATCGCCGCCCCAAAATGCTCACCCTTGTCCATGGTGACCCTCACTCCAGAGCCAACGTGACCGTCAATGGGTGCCAGCTGGTTGCGGGGACCAACGATGCTGTCGTGCCACGGATCGTTCCAGTCTGCCGGATCGTCCTGATACTCGTTGGTGAGGTATCGACCGCCTTCATCCGCAAGAGCCACAGATGCGCCGAACAACATGAACCCGACTGCAACGACGAGTATGGGGCGGAGACGGGTCACTCCCTGATTATCGGCGATCGCCGGATTTACCTGTAGCAACCGGACCTAGCCGATGGCAGGTCGGCCCACAACAAGACCACCATCACATTGATGGCTCCATCCTCCTGGTCAACAGAGAGGCGCCGTATTTCGGCTCTGGCGACCGCAACAATCTCCGCTGCGACAACGGGACCGTTCGTTGCCTTCATCCGTTCCTCATTGGGAGCACTCGGATTGATCTTCCCTTCTTGGGGACCACAGCCGACCGATCCGTCGCGGTCCTTCACCGTTGGCGACAGAGAGATCGAAATGGAACGAATGCCAACGGTGATCTGACACCGCAGCGCAACCTTGAGCAACCATGCTTTCGCTAGAGTTGTACGTTGTGGAACGTCGGTATCCCCCCCGGGTGGTTTGGTGAAGGGGTGTTACCCGACCCCCGATCAGGTGCGACAGTGATACTGGATTTCCACCTCCACGGCAAGAAGGCAAACATGGCCAACGGATTACGGCCGGTTACATCAGTCGAGGCTCTTCTGGGTGAGAACCCTCGGTCGCAAGGACCATCGATCGATGAGCTATGTCGAAAGGAAACGGCGATTATCGGGTCTCTGGACGCGTTGGCCAATACCGATGTGCATGGCCGACTTGATCTGCTGCGAACAATGCGGATAGTGGCGATGAGCACGAACCGGGACCCTGAGCTCGTAGCTCGCCTGGTCAGCGAGGCAAGTTCCTCTCCGGAACACAACCCTGCCGCGCTCCATGCGTCAGCCGCAGTTGCTCTCACCAGACCAGAGACAATGAGATGGGTGTCGAGGAATGCTGTCCATGTGGCGTCGACACCGAATTGGAGGGCTGTCCTCCCCGGTCTTGGCGGTGCGACAGTATCCGTTCCGCTCGCCGAAGAGGCCCTGACGAACCTAGTTGGCGTTCGGGCTGAACTCCCCAAAGAACTCACTCGGTCGGTGCAACTCAACCCTTGGTTCTCGCGGAGATTCGCCATTCGATATCGTCGATACACCGGCGGGAAACGGCTCCGCATCAACGACCGTGCCGCGACCGCGCGGGCTTGGGCACACGCCAGGTCATTGCTCGGGACTCAGCTACCCGCGGGGTGGCGTTCCCTCCACGGTCGTGGCGCGGGACGCCCGCTGGATGATTGGTCCTACCGGTCACTCATCAGGTACGCCACTCTGGTCGAGTCCGCCTATCGCAGAGAGGGCATCCCGCCGGCGATGGCACCGTTGTTTACGGTCGCATCCGCCGCCGATGCGGGGACCCTACCGTCGCCGGATGCTGTCAGAACGTGGCGGGCCCTACCGGAAAATGTCGAGCAGACGGCGCTGAACCTGGTTGGACTCGGGGGGTCAGCTGCACCGGGTCTTGACGTCGCCAGCCGCCAAGCCACCTCCGGCATAGGCTCGCTGAAAGCTTCTAAGGGAATGATGCCCAGATTCGGATGGAAGTAGCTTGCGAGAGCCAACGTGCCAACTGCGATCCAAGAACAGGCAGTCGATGACGGCCCGTCCACCAACCTCCAAACAGCCCTGTACGCATTTGAACCCCCTCAAAACGAGGGGGTTCAAATATGTCTGCTCCGGGGGCGAGACTTGAACTCGCAACAAACGGATTAACAGTCCGCTGCTCTGCCGAATTGAGCTACCCCGGAAGGGTTCCCACAATGGGGCGGCCAGATGGTATCAGACGTGCGACCACTCACCTAACCGTGGCACAATGGTCCGATGAAGCTTCGCACTGCCATCGTATTCGGAATCGGTTACCTCCTCGGCGCTAAGGCCGGACGAGACAGATATGAGCAACTTCGCCGTACCTACAGGCGTGCCACGTCCAATGAGGCGGTCCGCAAGGTGATCGATCAAGGTAAAGAATTGGTCGACACCGGGACGGCACAGGTAAGGGACGTTGTTGCCGAGCAACTCAACCAGGCTGGCGACGTGATCCGAGAACGCACCGAAGGCGACACCGCCTGACGGCCTTCATCGTGCCTGGCTATGCACCCTCGAGATAGCCTTCGAGTCTCTTGGCTCGAGCCGGCTGACGAAGTTTCGCCAGCGCCTTTGTCTCGATCTGACGGATACGTTCCCTGGTAACACTGAAGTGGCTGCCCACTTCCTCCAAGGTCTTGACCTTTCCGTCGGCAAGACCAAAGCGCATAATCAGAACTTGGCGTTCCCGCTCGTTGAGACCCTCAAGCACCAGCGACAGGTACTCCTGGAGCAGCTTGAACGAGGCAACCTCTACAGGAACATCGGCGTCGGTATCTTCGACAAAATCCCCAAGGGTGGAGTCGTCCTCCTCCCCAAGCGGTGTCTCTAGCGAAACCGGGTCTTGGGCGATGCGACGCAATTCGGTGACCTGCTTCGGTTCCAGCTCCAGCTCCAGCGCAATCTCTGAGATGGTGGGTTCCCGACCCAGCTCCTGCATGAGAGTGCGTTGGGCCCTGGCCAGCTTGTTGATGGTCTCCACCATGTGTACCGGAACGCGGATCGTCCGCGCCTGGTCAGCAAGAGCGCGGGTCACGGCCTGCCGAATCCACCAGGTTGCATAGGTAGAAAACTTGAATCCCTTGCGGTAATCAAACTTCTCGACGGCCCGGATCAGACCGAGGTTGCCCTCCTGAATCAGATCAAGAAGCGAAAGCCC
>JASJHC010000274.1:0-4284 GCA_033791245.1 Acidimicrobiia bacterium
ACGGATCGGGTCCAAAGTCGTGGATCTCCACAATGTCGGGAAGATGTATGACGATAGATGGGTACTGCGGCATGTTGAGTACAGGCTGCAGACCGACGCTCGTATCGGCATCGTCGGGCCCAACGGCTCAGGCAAGACGACGCTGCTCAGCCTGATCGCGGGACGGATCCCACCCGACGAAGGCAAAGCCATCATGGGCTCGACCGTTCACCCGGGCTGGTACGGCCAGGAGCCACGCGACATCCCGCCCCAGACCAGGCTGCATGAGGCGGTGCGAGAGCATCTAGAGCACGTCCTCCTCAGCAGCGGCATTCGAGTTTCAGGAGCACAGCTTCTGGAGCGATTTCAGTTCACTCGTGACCAGCAGCAGTCCGAAGTCGGAGAGCTTTCCGGCGGGGAGCGACGCCGGCTTGAGCTGCTGCTCAGCCTGATGGAGGCACCAAACCTTCTGCTCTTGGATGAACCAACCAACGATCTCGATATCGACACACTCAACGTCCTGGAGGAATATCTGGATGCATGGGACGGTGCAGTGGTGGTCGCCAGTCACGATCGGTATTTCCTCGAAAGAACCTGCACTGACATCTTCTCGATCGAACCGGACGCCTCCGTACAGCACCATCCCGGGGGATGGACTGCCTATCGTGCCGACACGCTCGCCAAAACGAATGTGCCCGGGCGCCTGACATCCTCCAGCAGCAGACCTAGACAGAAGGCGCGACGTCTCACCTACAACGATCAGCGCGAACTCAAAGAGCTGACCAAAACCATCCCTCGTCTCGAACGGCGACGAGAGGACCTGGCCGACCGCCTCGACGCTGCTGCCCGCGACCACACTCGGATTGTCGATATATCGGGGCAACTTGCTGAGGCTCTGGAGGCCCTTGATGCCGCCGAGACCAGGTGGCTCGAATTGACCGAGAAGGCGGAGCACCTGTCCAACGGTGCTGAGTCCTAGATTGCCTGGGGCCGATCCTTTTGGTCATCTAGCTCGGCCACCGCCCCTGCGATATGGGAGACATAGCCGGCTATCGCATGATCTGAGAAAGGATCAACTTTCCCTTCCTTGAGACCGTGGATGAAGCCTCGCCACCGATCCTTCGTCCTCTGGCGCTTGGTCATCTTGCGCACCTTGCCGTAGGTGTTGATGTAGAGCCGTTGCCCGGTGTGCTGGTAACCAAGCCAAGTCGGGGGGACTCGGGTGACTATGTCATTGTTGTTGACCCAACGAGTCAAATCCACGGTGACGGTGTTGATGTAGCGCTTGGTGCCGACCCGTGGAGATCCGAAGGTATACACAGCCTCTGGGGTTGCCGGGATGTGGGCGAGATAGCAGCGACCGGCTGAGATGGTCGCCATCGCACCACCGAGTGAGTGGCCGGTGAACCAAAGCGTGCGTGGGTCGGTCGCGATCACCTTCTCCAATTCCGGCCACAGATCGTCGACTTCTCGTTTGAATCCCCGATGTACCCGGCCTGCGGTTTCGGCGAGAACCATAAGGGCATTGACGTCTGCCTTGACGTCGTTCCAGTCATTTGGTTCGGTGCCTCGACAAGCAACCACGAGGTCTGTCTCGCTGCCAAAAATGTATGCCTGAGCACCGTCACGATCCGCAAAGCTCTCGAGACGCATCCCAAGACGAGGTATGTATACGTCCACCGCATGCGGCTGCAGGTAGGAAATGCGGGAGATCTGAGCAAAGAGCAATGATGCGTGGAGTCGATCGAGATCAGCGATGGGACCGCTGTGCTCCATCGGAATACTGATCTCGGGGATCGGACCCTGTTCTGCGCTGTCGGATTCGTCTGCCACGGTCTTGATTGTACTGAGGGAATGAATAGGCAATGCTGCCGGATACTCTCGGCTGGATCCGTTCCGAACTGGCGTAAGCTGCCCTCCGCAACCGATCAATCGCACCCGAGAATCTCCTCACTGTTGTCGGGCAGCTGCAGGCACAGAAAGCTGATCTTCTTGTGCACACACATGGTGGAGTAGGCAATGACAGCTGGACCTTGGGAAGTTCGCTCGCCGAACGGACTCGTCAGAATGACCGTCTCAGTTGACAGTGGAACCCGCGCTCTCTCCTATGACGTGGCCCATGGCGACTCGGTCGTTCTCGCCGGCTCGCAGCTGGGAATCGAACGAACGGATGCAAAGTTCGTTTCTGACCTAGAGGTGCTGAGCGTTTCTTCGGAGGTAACCCTGGATCAGTCGTATTCCATGGTCCACGGCAAGCAGCTCGAGTTGCGTAATCACGTCAGCGAACGAGTGCTCCACACTAGGAACGGCACCGGCGACAGGATGGACATTGTCTTGCGCTCCTACGACGACGGTGTTGCCTTCCGCTACGAATTTCCCGAATCCTCGGCCGAGGTGCGGACGGTGCAGAGCGAGGCGACTTCGTTCAGGTTCGCTGCCCCTGGCTCAGCCTGGATGCAACCCACGCAGGACCCGACTAGCCACGCACCCGCATACGAGAACCTGCACAGCAATGCGATACCTATCGGGTCGGTCGCGCCGGGTCCGGCTTGGAACCTGCCGGCTCTCTTTCACAGCGGGTCGCACTGGGTGATGATCACCGAGTCCGATGTTGATGGCGGTTACTGCGGCGGCCATCTGGGCGCAGAGCCGCAGGGCATGGAATACCGGGTAGCTCTTCCACAGGCCCTCGAAGGCAACGGAGTTGGGGATGTGGAGCCGTCTCAGCGGCTTCCTTGGTCGATGCCGTGGCGAGCCATCATCGTGGCTCCCGAGCTTGGCCCCGTTGTGGAGTCATCCCTGCCCTCACACCTGGGCCGCGAGTGCGAGGTCGCTCATACAGAGTGGATCCGGCCGGGCCGGGTCTCATGGAGCTGGTGGTCGGATGTTGACAGCCCACAGAATCTGAACTCGCTGCGCGACTATGTCGACTTCGCAAGCGAGATGGGCTGGGAGCACACGCTGGTCGATGCCAACTGGACCATGCACCCCGAAGCAGAGTTGCGCGGTCTGATCGACTACGCGGCGGCCAAAGACGTCGGCGTCTTCCTCTGGTACAACTCCGGAGGCACTCACAACGTTGTTGCCGAGCAGCCCCGTGACTTGATGGTCGATCGTGCGGTCCGGCGTGCTGAGATGCGACGGATTGCTGAGTGGGGCGTCGTCGGCATGAAGGTGGACTTCTTCCAGAGCGACAAACAAGTCGGCATACAGTTGATCGAGGACATCATCACTGATGCGGCCGACCATCAGCTCATGGTCAACCTGCACGGCTGCACCGTCCCCCGCGGCTGGACAAGGCGGTGGCCACATCTCATGACGCTGGAGGCGGTGCCCGGTGCCGAGCAGTACATCTTCTTGCCGACCTATCCAGCGGCTGCACCCAGCAATAACACCATTCTCCCGTTCACGAGGAATGTTGTCGGTCCAATGGACTACACACCCACGACTTTCAGCGACCAGACTTATCCAAGGCTGACCACCGCTGCCCACGAGTTGGCGCTGAGCGTGGTCTTCGAATCCGGCCTGCAGCATTTTGCGGACTCGGCAGAGTCCTATCGGCGCCAGCCAACGGAGGTGGTGGATTTCTTGCGTTCGGTTCCCGCAATCTGGGAAGAAACACGTTTCGTTGCCGGACGGCCAGGGGAGTTTGTGGTCTTAGCCCGTCGCAGTGGCGCCAAATGGTACCTAGCCGGAATCAATGGCTCCACCAACGCCCGATCTGTCGGCGTGCCCATCGATTTCTTCCATGGGTCGGATTCGGTGCAGACTTTTCTGGATGGGGACTCCCGTGACGAATTTGTCATATCGTCGGGCGGAGACGCCGGCTCCATTCTCCAGGTCGAGATGGCTCCATTCGGTGGCTTTGTGGCTACGGCCTTACCTCACCCGCACATCTGACCATCCTCCCGGTATTGTCAGACAAGATTCAAAAAGGGAAGGACGCATGAGACGATCGATACTCGTCATGGCCTTGGCTGTGGCTGTTGTCAGCGGAACCGCAGCATTGGCAACCGCTGCCGATTTGGATACCTCGTGGGGGAGTGGCGGGACGGCTTCGTTTGCCTTGCCGGTAGGCACCACCGTTAACGACACTGCACTGTTGGCGGACGGTCGCGTCGTCGCCGTCGGTGAACAAGCAGGCCTCATGCCCTGGGGAGGGATAGTCTCCGCCGACGGCGCAACGCTGACCCCGTTGACAGGGTTTGCTATGCCGGACACACAATTCGACGCAGTGGCTACGGGCAACAATCAGATCTACGCCATCGGAGAAGCCGGCATCGGGCCGGGTATTTCCACTGTGGT
>JASJHC010000275.1:0-4426 GCA_033791245.1 Acidimicrobiia bacterium
CGGGCCGTCGACGCCACCCCGGCGTCGAGCCAGTCGTTGACGTGGTTGTTGCCGAGAGTCACCAGATCAACCCCGAGCTCGTCAAGTGCCGCAACAGTATCCGGTGGGCTCTGCAGCAGGTATCGCTTGCCCTTGGAGGCATCCTCGTCGGCCAGCGTGCCAATAACGCTTTCGTAGTTGACCGTCGAGAGATCGGCCAGGGAGAAGAGCGGGGCAATGTCGTTGACGATGGCGCGAGCGGTCTGCTCGTCGCTTACCAGGGGCTCACTTTCCTCGATGCTTTCGACATAGCGACGGCCCATCATGAAGTTGCCCGCAAAATGCATAACTGTGCGCGTGCCGCCCGGTCCGTTCTCGGCGAGGAGCTGCAACCTCACCTGAGGATCATCGGGTGACCCCAGCACCACCGCATCAGCCAGCATCCCGGTGGTGCGGACGATGGCCAGCTCTGGGGAGCGCAACCTTACTGACACGGTGCCGCTGCTGTCTGTCGTGAGGGTCTCAGCACCGACGACGACCACAGCCTCTGGCAAGGGCACGCCAGCCTCGTCGACAACTGTCAGGTGATAAGTGTTTTGCGGCGGGCTGGTGGTGGCTACCGCGTCGACCCGCCAGGCAACAACCAGCGCAACCATCATCGCGATAGCCAACGCAAATAGAGCCGCGGTGCGGCCATCGCTGATTGTTGTGTTTATCTCCATGAGATTCTCGTTTGTGCCGTGTTTGGCCCCCTCCCTTATTCGGCGCTGGGAGAGCGCGAAATTAGGGTTTCTCTTGCAGCGCACCTACCAATGCCCGGGTGGCGCTCGCCCTCGAACCCCGGATCAGTCAGCGTCAGTACAGATCGGGAACTCAAGCCGGGTGAGCAGCTCAGCGGGGGGAATCCGCTGCGGGTCGTTCAAGTAGATCTCTCGTGGTGGCCCGGCGATCTCGTGGCCCTGCTCGGCAATCCAGCTGGTCAGAGCGTGATAGGCCGGGGCGATGCCAGATCCTTGGCTACACCCTCTGCACTCTCTGCACTCAGTCGGCTCGCAGCTGATCCACCAGGTACCCTTGGCTGGTCATCCAACAGGAGGTTCGCGTGTCAGGACCGCGCCCGGTGCGGGCACCACGGGGTACTCAACTACGTACGAAGGGTTGGCTCCAGGAGGCAGCTTTGCGCTGTCTGATGAATAACCTCGATCCGGAGGTTGCGGAGAATCCAGATGAGCTGGTTGTTTATGGGGGGCGCGGCAAGGCCGCACGTACCTGGGAAGCGTTCGACGCCATCGTCCGCAATCTCGAGAGCCTCGACAACGATGAGACGCTGTTGGTTCAGTCGGGCAAGCCGGTTGGCCGGTTCCGTACCCACGAGATGGCGCCGCGGGTCTTGATTGCCAATAGCAACCTCGTGCCCGAGTGGGCCACGTGGGACCACTTCTGGGAACTCGAAGATGCTGGGCTGATGATGTACGGCCAGATGACTGCCGGGTCCTGGATCTACATCGGCACGCAGGGGATTCTGCAGGGGACCTATCAGACCTTCATCGCTCTCGCCGAGAAGCGATTCGGCGGCACTCTTGCTGGCACCATTACCTTGACCGCTGGCCTCGGCGGAATGGGTGGAGCACAGCCACTTGCGATCACCATGTGCGATGGGGTAGCGCTCTGCGTGGATGTCGATCCGACCCGGATTCAGCGCAGGGTGGAACACCGCTATCTCGACGTCTTTGCCGATTCCCTTGATGAGGCGATCCGTTTGGCAGAGGAGGCCAGGCGCGACCGCAAGGCGCTTTCGATTGGTGTGGTCGGTAATGCCGCTGACGTCTTCCCGGAACTTCTGCGCAGCGGCGTTGCGATCGACGTTGTTACCGACCAAACGTCGGCGCACGATCCGCTTCACGGATATGTCCCAGCCGGCTATTCGTTGACCGAGGCAGCGGAACTGCGGAGCAACGATCCGCAGGCGTATA
This sequence comes from Acidimicrobiia bacterium, assembly GCA_033791245.1. Lineage (GTDB taxonomy): Bacteria > Actinomycetota > Acidimicrobiia > Spongiisociales > UBA5794 > JAAETI01. The sequence goes on from JASJHC010000275.1 coordinate 1,953, forward strand.
TCAAGGCTGCCCGCGAGTCAATGGCGGTCCATTGTGAGGCGATGGTTGGTTTCCAGAGGGCCGGCTCGGAAGTGTTCGATTACGGCAACAACCTGCGCGGCGAAGCAAAGGTTGGCGGTTACTCCGATGCCTTCTCGTATCCCGGATTCGTTCCGGCGTACATTCGTCCACTCTTTTGCGAGGGTCTCGGTCCATTCCGCTGGATTGCTCTATCGGGTGACCCTGCCGACATCGCCGCAACCGACAAGGCGGTGCTTGACCTATTCCCGGAGAACCGGGCGTTGGCTCGCTGGTTGGAGATGGCAAAAGAGCGGGTCCGATTCCAGGGCCTGCCGGCCCGTATCTGCTGGCTGGGGTATGGCGAGCGACATCAGGCCGGCCTGGCATTCAACGACTTGGTGGCATCCGGCAAGATCAAGGCTCCCATCGTCATCGGCCGCGACCATCTCGACTCCGGTTCGGTGGCTTCGCCCTACCGTGAGACCGAGTCGATGAAGGACGGGTCCGACGCTGTCGCCGACTGGCCGATACTCAACGCTTTGTTGAATACGGCCTCCGGTGCCGCCTGGGTCGCCGTGCATCACGGTGGTGGGGTGGGGATCGGGAAGTCGATTCATGCCGGTGCGCAGGTGGTTGCCGACGGTACCGCTGAGGCAGCTCTTCGTCTGGAACGGGTCCTGACCAACGACCCCGGCACCGGAGTGATTCGCCATGTGGATGCTGGATATGAGGAGGCGGACAAAGCCGCTTCTGAGCGCGGCGTCATCATTCCAATGAGGACTGAGCCGTGACGATAAACACAACTGTTGTCGTGAACATAGGACAGCTGGTGACGAATGATCCCCAGCGCGATGGCTTGCTTGGCCTCGTCGAAGATGCGGCAGTCATCATCGAGGAAGGGCAGGTCACCTGGGTAGGTGAGCAGGCTGAGATGCCATCTGCTCCCGATAGAGCCCAGTCCTGCGACGCGGGCGGCAACGCGGTTGTCCCCGGCTTCATAGATTCTCATACACACCTGGCGTTTGCGGGTGACCGGGCGGACGAGTTCGGGCGCCGGCTGCGCGGCGAGTCTTATGAGCAGATCATGGCGGCTGGTGGTGGCATCCAGTCCACCGTGGCGGCCACCCGCAATGCATCGCTCGGCGAGCTGACCGCGGTCACCATGCAGCGGCTAAACCGGATGGCCGAAGCCGGCACGACCACGGTGGAGGTTAAGTCGGGGTACGGGCTAGATGTCGAACATGAGAAACGGCTGCTGGCCGTTGCGGCCGCCGCTGGGGCGGCGTTGCCCCTCGATGTAATCCCGACGTTCCTTGGTGCCCATACAGTGCCGCCCGAATACGCAGGCGATCCCGATGGCTACATCGACCATGTCATCGAAGCAATGATGCCGGTATGTGCGCCGCTTGCGCACTTCTGCGACGTCTTTTGTGACGAGGGCGTCTTCAGCGTCGACCAGGCGCGGCGGGTGTTGGAGGCGGGTCGCGCCCATGGGCTGAAAAGCAAGCTTCATGCCAATCAACTGGCCCACTCCGGGGGGGCGCGGTTGGCCGCTGAGTTGCGTGCTACCAGCGCCGATCATCTCGATCACCTCGACGACGATGACATCGTTGCGCTGCGGGAAGCCGGGACGGTGGCGGTACTGCTGCCTGGTGTGTCCTTCTCGATGCAGCTACCCCAGGCGCGCGGGTCTGATCTGTGGGATGCCGGTGTCGTTGTCGCATTGGCCACCGATTGCAACCCCGGGACCTCCAACATCGAGACCATGCCGTTTGTGACCGCACTGGCGTGTTTGGAGATGGGGCTTACGCCCGAGCAGGCTGTGTGGAGCGCCACCAAGGGTGGGGCGTTGGCACTGGGACTGACGGATCGGGGAGCGGTGGTTCCCGGCATGCTGGGCGACCTGGCCATTCTCGATCATCCGAGCTACGTGCATCTTGCCTACAGACCGGATGCCTCTGCTGTGGCCCGCGTTATCAAGCGGGGACGAATTATCTAGCCGAGGCCTGAGTCCGCGTTGGGGGCGAGTGGTGCGCTTTTGGTGCTGTGCCGAGAGGCAACGTGAGGACGAACTCGCTTCCGATCGGTTGATGTGGCTGATAGATGAGATCGCCGACCATGGCCCGCGTCAGGTGGCGGGCAATGGCAAGTCCGAGTCCATGGCCGCGCGCTCTGTCACCTTCGCTTGCGCCCCTGGCCCAGAATCGGAAGATACGTTCCGCCGCCTCGGCGGTAACGCCCGGTCCGGAGTCTGATACGACAATGGTGCATTCCCGTTCAGTGGTGGTAGCTGCAACTGCGACATCTGCCTTGCCGTACTTGGCTGCGTTTTCCACAAGGTTACGCAGGATCTGGACCAGCCGCTCGGGGTCCGCCACCAGGGTGATATTCGGGTCGATGGAGGTGTCCACCTCGATCCCGTAGCGGGCATCGACCATTCCAATGGCCTCGTCGGCAGCCCTTTTTAGGTTTAC
>JASJHC010000276.1:0-2584 GCA_033791245.1 Acidimicrobiia bacterium
GACACACGCAGGTCGACGGACCGACCGAACCGACTGACCTCGACAAGACCGATGAGAACAAGTCGTTGGTGGTTGCCTTCGTCACCGACGTGCTGCAGAGCGGTGAGCTTCACAAGGTGACCGATTACGTCTCAAGCGAGACCTACATCCAGCACAACCCGTCGGTGGGGGATGGTCTCGCCGGGCTGGGTGCCTTTGTCGAGTCGCTCGCCGTCAAAGGTCAGTCCATGGCGTATGAGAAGATCCACAAGGTCGTCGGCAGCGGCAACTTCGTTGCGGTGCTGTCGAAGATGGTCCTCGCCGGCGCCGACATGGCAGTGATCGATCTGTTCCGGGTCAAAGACGGCCTCATCGTCGAACACTGGGATGTGATGGAGGAGATTGCCCCGAAGGACCAGTGGGTCAATTCGGGCAAGTTCTAGCCGAGTTCAGCTCCGGGATAGGGCGCATCGCCCACCTCGGCTTGAAGGCGAGCAAGTTCCACCACTAGTTCAGCGCGTACCTCCGAGTACGCCGGCTCGGCGATGACGTTGTTGACCTCGAGCGGGTCGTTCACCAGGTCGAACATCTCCCACTCGATCGGGTCGGTAGGGCCGTTGGCGCCGAGCTGGTCCAGCGGATCGTTGTAGTAGCAGATGAGCTTGTGAGTTCGGGTCCGCACCCCATAGTGCGCGGGTGTGTTGTGGGCGCCGTCGCGGTGCATCCAGTAGCGGTAGTACATCGATTCGGGCCAGTCCTCGGGCCGCTCGCCCTCCAGGATTGGAGCAAACGAGCGTCCTTGCACATGATCGGGGATCGCCACCCCCATGAGGTCAAGCAGCGTTGGCCCAAAGTCCACATTCACCACGATGTCATCGGACGTCGTGCCCGGCTCTATGCGCTTTGGGTATTGGATCAAGAGCGGCATCCCCAAGGACTCCTCGTACATGAGCCGCTTGTCGAACCAACCGTGATCACCGAGGAAGAAGCCTTGGTCCGAGGTGTACACAACGATCGTGTTGTCGGCCAGACCCTCCTCTTCGAGCTTGTCCAGCAGGCGTCCGATACCCTCGTCCATAGCGGCCACCACTCTCAGGTAGTCCTTTATGTAGCGCTGATACCGCCACTCGATCTCTTCATCCCTGGTGAGACCCTCGGGAACCAATGCCTTGAGGTCGGTGATGGGGTCGAGATCCATCATGTGCATTTTCACCGACTTGATGACCTCGGCCCGACCTTCGAGATCGTCATGGAAGGTGGCAGGCTCGGGGATATCGACATCGTCGTACAAGGTGAAATGACGGGGCGCTGGATTCCAAGTGCGGTGCGAAGCTTTGTGGTGGCAGAACAGCGCAAACGACTCGTCCTTGTGTTTGTCGATGAAGTCAACACAGTCATCTGTGATCAGATCGGTGACGTAGCCGCCGCGCTCAACGACCTTGCCGTTGGCCTCCAGCATGACTGGATTGTCGTAGTGGCCCTGTCCGGGAAGGATGCGCCAGAAATCAAACCCGGTCGGGTCGGCATCCGGTCCGTGGCCGAGATGCCATTTGCCGATGATTCCTGTGTAGTAGCCGGCGTCCTGGAGTGACTGCGGGAAGGTCCATTGGCTGTTGTCGAGCGGAGTGTCGAGCGTCGTCGCCCCGTTGACGTGGTTGTAGGTGCCGGTGAGGATCGCCGCTCGGCTTGGCGTGCAGATCGAGTTGGTGCAGAACGCTGAGTCGAAGCGCATGCCGTTGTTGGCGATGCGATCGAGCTGGGGTGTCTCGTTGATCCGGCTGCCATATGCGGAGATGGCATGGGCGGCGTGGTCGTCGCTCATGATGAACAGCAGATTCGGCCGCTTCTCACTGATCATTGGTCGTCTCCTCGATTCATCTATCGCATCACGTTTGCAGGAGGGCGTCTTGCGTTCAATTCCGCGGCCATGAAATCCATTGCAGGGCGGATGTGGTTGAAGAAGGGGCGGTAGCCGTCGCACAGGTAATTGAGACCAGGCTGGCCGTCGGCGGTCCCAGTGAAGCGATTCTTCGGGCACCCTCCGTTGCACATGAATCGCACCTCACAACCACGGCATTGATCGGGCAGCGTGTCTCGTTTTGCCGAGCCGAAGGCTCTTTGCTGCGGCGAAGCCACCATCTCGCCAAGCTTGCTGTCAGCGAGGTTGCCCACCAGGTGTTGTGGCTCTACAAAGTGGTCGCACGAGTAGAGATCTCCGTTGTGCTCAAGGGCGAGGGCGTTGCCACAGGTTTCGGCGAAGACGCATAGTCCGACAGGGGCGCCCACCCATGCTGCGAGTGCGACATCAAATAGCTGTACGAACACCTGGCCCACGTCCAGACGGACCCATTCCTCAAACACTTCGATCATGAACCGGCCGTAGCCGGATCCGCTGACGGAACGCTCGGTGACTGCCGTGCCCTCCTGGAACCCGGTCTCGTTGTCTCGCTCAACGATCGGGATGAACTGCATGAACTGCGCCCCGGCCCCGTCACGGAGGAACCGGTACACCTCCAGGCCGTGCTCCTGGTTGGCGGCGTGGACGGGGGTGAGGACGTTGAACTCGACCTCATGTTTCTTCAGCAGATCGAGACCTGCCATCACC
>JASJHC010000277.1:0-4249 GCA_033791245.1 Acidimicrobiia bacterium
CACATCCGCCGGAGCTCTCTCCGCAAACTTGGGGTTGCTCAGCTTCGCTTGAGAGCGTTCCAGCATCATTTCGGTCTCGTCGATCGCCTTTTCGAGACGGGGACGCTCGGCGGCAACATCGACAAGCCCGGCTAGCGGGATGAAGGCCTGCATCCTGCCGGCTGTCACCCTGGTATGACCGGTTACCGATGATGGTGTCCCCTCATAGCCAGCCTCGACATTGGCCATAGCCGCAAGCTGATCCTGCCACCATCCCGAAGCGGCGGATTCAGGATCGTCGATCTTCAAATCGATCGAACGCTTGGGTGACACGCCATGCTCTGCACGGAAACGCCTGATGGCAACGATGAGTGCCTGCAACTCGTCCATGCCAACTGGCGCGGTGACGGCGACCGGCGTTGGCCACGTCGCCGCGGCTACTAACCCGTCCCCGACGAGCTCTGCCCAGAGTTCCTCTGTGACATATGGGATGACAGGGTGGAAGAGGGCCAGCAGGTCACGCATAACCACGCCAAGTGTCTGCCTAGTTGTCGTAGCCGTTTCCTCATTCCGGAGCGAGGTCTTGGCCATTTCGAGATACCAATCGAACACCTCGGACCAGGCGAAGTTATAGAGCAATCCAACGGCATCAGAGAACCGATACTCGTCAAGCAGGCGGTCGTATTCGTTGATCGTTTCACCAAGCCGGGCCAGTATCCAGGCATCAACGGGACTTGGATCCGCTGGATATCCACCGGATGCCGGAACCGACCCCGGCTCGACATGGTTGAGAGTGAACCGGACCGCATTCCACACCTTGTTACCAAAGCGGCGTGCGGCATCGATCCATTCGATGTTGAGTGGAATATCGTGGCCGGGCGCCGCCGACTGCAACAGGGCGAGCCGCATCGCATCGGCGCCATATTCGTCAGCAATGTCGAATGGGTCGATTGTGTTGCCGGTTGACTTGGACATCTTGCGACCGTCGGCAGCACGCACCAGACCGTGAATCACGATGTCCTGGAAGGGCTCGGTGTCGGTGAAATGGACGCCCATCATCATCATCCTGGCGACCCAGAAGTAAATGATGTCGTATGCAGTCACCAATACATTGGTCGGGTAGTACCTGGCCAGGTCGTCGGTTTCCTCTGGCCAGCCCATAGTGGAGAACGGCCACAGCTGGGAAGAGAACCATGTGTCGAGAACGTCTTGGTCCTGCTGGAACGATTCGTGCCCACAGGCGCTGCTTGATTCCGGTTGTTCTACCGAAACAATCGTCTCCCCGCAACCGTCGCAGTACCAAGCCGGGATCCGGTGACCCCACCACAGCTGTCTGCTGATGCACCAGTCCCGCAGGTTCTCCATCCATCTGAAGTAGTTGTTCTCCCACCGCTGTGGGACAAAACGGGCTCGCCCATCCTTGATGGGCGCAACTGATGGCTCGATCATGGGGCCGACTTTGACGAACCATTGCAGCGAGAGCATCGGCTCTACCACGGTGCCGCAACGCGAGCAGTGGCCGACCGAGTGATGATGATCCTCGACCTCGACGATATGACCTTGTTTGTTGAGAGCGTGACGGACGGCTTCACGAGCCTCGAAACGATCCTGCCCGAAGAACTCGCCTCCAGCCGACGTGATATTGGCCTCGGTATCAATGACCTTGATGGCAGGCAGATCATGCCGCTGCGAGATTTCGAAGTCGAGCGGATCGTGCCCTGGGGTGACCTTGACGGCCCCGGTTCCAAACTCGAGGTCAACGCCTTCGTCCGCGACGATGGGGATCTCCCTACCGATCAGCGGAAGAGTCACCGTCTTGCCGACTAGTCCGGCGTAGCGCTCGTCATCTGGATGAACCGCCACCGCGGTATCGCCGAGCATTGTCTCGGGTCGTGTGGTCGCTACTACGACAGATCCGCTCCCGTCAGTGAGGTCGTATCTGATGTGAGTTAGCTCACCGACCTCGTCCTCATGTTCAACCTCAATGTCAGAGAGTGCCGTGTGGCAACGGGGACACCAGTTGATGATCCGTTCCCCGCGGTAGATCAGTCCCTGGTTGTACAGCTCGACAAAGACATGGCCGACGGCGCTACTGAGCCCATCATCGAGGGTGAACCGCTCGCGACTCCAGTCCGTGGAGAAACCTAGGCGGCGAATCTGTTCCTTGATCCGGTCGCCATGCTTCGCCTTCCAGGTCCAGACCTGTTCGATGAAGCGCTCCCGTCCGAGGTCATGGCGGGTGAGCCCCTCCTTGGCCAGCTCGCGTTCAACAACGTTCTGGGTGGCAATCCCCGCATGATCGGACCCGGGTAGCCACAGCGCGGCATATCCCTGCATGCGCTTGCGACGGATGATGACGTCTTGGATCGACATGTTTAGGGCATGACCGATGTGGAGCACACCGGTGACGTTCGGCGGAGGGATAACGATGGAGAACGGTTCTCCATCGGGATTGATCTCCGGTTTGAATACTCCCGCGTCCTCCCAAACCTGGTACCAGCGGGATTCAACGGCTTGGGGGTCGTAAGAAGCTTCCATCGTTCCTCCACCTCGATCGGCCCGACGGTTGCTGGGCACAGTGGCCTTCCGACGGACGCGCATGATAACGCGATGAACCCGGGGCCATTCCTGGTCCCAGGTTCATCACCACCTAGCCTTCCTACCCATCAGCCCCCAAGCATTCCCCCTGCTTGCCCGAATCGAGTCAGCTAGTTTGGCCCGCCATCTGCGGAGTAGGTCTATAAACCTACTTCCAGCAATCTACCGCCACTCAGCGTGGTGGCATAGACACAAAGGGTGGCGGCTCAAAATATCTAGTCACCTCGCTGCCCGTGCCAGATTCCGCCGCTGGAGCACCGATTAGATTCCGTGTGAGCCAAAAAGGAGTCTTCTATGGCAACTCACATATCGGCTGACGTCTTAATTCCAGGCAAAGGCGATCCGATCAGCAACGGGACCGTTGTCACCGATGGTGACAACATCGTCTACGCCGGCCCCAGCGCCACGGCACCCCCGGTTGCGCTTGGCGATGTCGAGATGAAGGTTCCGGCGGTCATGCCGGGTATGTGGGAATCGCACGGCCACTTCATTGGCTCCCCTATCCCTGACCTGGAGAAGATGGCATCGGACGACCCTGGGACTCTTGTGGCCCGCGCCACCGCCGATGCTGCGGCCACCCTCGACGGTGGCATCACCAGCGTGCGCGAAGCCGGTGGATTGGGCATCTCGCTCAAGCCGGTTATCGACGAGGGGACGATCCCCGGGCCGCGGATTTATCCGGCCGGGTCGATCCTGTCGACAACCGGGGGTCACGCCGATATCCATGGACTCCCTCTCGATTTCGTGCACAGCCTCGACAGTCGCGGCTTCAAGTTCGGGGAACTCGCCGACGGCGTGCCCGGATGTCTGTTGGCGGTGCGCAAGCAATTGCGGCGGGGCGCGGCTGTCATCAAGATATGTGCATCCGGTGGCGTACTCAGCGAGATCGACCATCCGATCCATCAGCAGTTCTCGCACGAAGAGCTCGTGGCCATGGTCGAGGAGGCGGCCCGTGCCGAGCGGGTGGTCGCCGCCCATTGTCACGGTGAGCCCGGGATTGTTGCCGCTCTCAAGGCCGGAGTAAAGACGATCGAGCACGGCTCCTACCTCAGCGAGGAGAGTGCCCAGATGATGATCGATGCCGATGCCATCTTGGTACCCACCAGGTTTGTGGTGGCGGCGCTGCTCGGGATGGAAGACATCCTGCCCCCATATGCGTACCGCAAAGGTGTGATGATCGCCGACCGCCACGCCATGGCCATGAAGATCGCGGTTGCCGCGGGCGTCAAGATCGCCATGGGAACTGACATCTTCGTCAGCGGCCCAATGTACGGGACCAACAGCCTCGAGGTGAAGTACCTCATTGATGCCGGGATGACACCGCTTGAGGCCATCGAGGCGGCGACCGCCACCGGTCCCCTCACCCTCGGCCCACTAGCCCCAAAGTCCGGCCAACTGAGAGAGGGCTACGACCCCGACGTCATCGCCTTCGACGTCAACCCGCTGGAAGACATCTCAGTCTGGGGCGACCCAACCCGAGTAACCCACATCTGGAAAGCCGGCGAGCTCGTCAAGAGTCCCATGTAGCGCTAGCGGAGGCGCTTGCAGCCCCCCGACCCCCGCCCTTCGGGCGGCGGTACTTTCCCCCCATAGGGGGGACTGACACGCGCCGCAGGGCCAAGACGCGCGGCTAGTGCGTCGAATTCTGGTGGGGGGAGTTTGAGGGGAGCGG
>JASJHC010000278.1:0-19417 GCA_033791245.1 Acidimicrobiia bacterium
GTGGGAAGAAGCTTTGCCCCTCGCGCAATCTACGGCTTGATGTAGCCGTAACTAGGACATCCGTGTCACCAATGCTGGCAACTACGGCTCCGTCTGCGAGGAGAGCAAGTTTGCCCGTCGAAAGGACGAGCTCTTTGTCGCCAATGCGACCGCGTACTGTGGTCTCTGCCACGCGCGTCTCCTTAGATATGGGGAGAGGGCGAACAATTGGCAGTGGTCGAGCTTCGGGGCATGTAGGTTCCTACACGATGGTAAAACCCGGCCACTGACAACTGAGTGCACTCCCCCGCTTTGTTGTAGCGGGAACTTAGGTTCCCGTTGGGAACATGCAGAAGGCGGCACTAGGCCGCCTTCCGGAGTTCTCTATCGCCTCAGGCCAAGACTGGCGATCAGGCTTCGATACCTTTCGACATCCTGATTCCTGAGGTACTTGAGAAGTCGTCGGCGCTTGCCGACCATCATCAACAAACCCCGCCGACTGTGATGGTCCTTTTTGTTGACCTTCAAGTGCTCGGTGAGGTGGCTGATGCGCTCGGTGAGCATCGCAACCTGAACCTCGGGCGAACCCGTGTCAGAGTCGTGTAGCCCATGTTCTTCGATAATCGTCTTCGTGTCTTTCACGCAGAAGTTTCCTTTGAGAAAAGAAAGCGCGGACGAACGTCCGACGAGAATTGTAACACGTCCGTGGCTCCTGGGAAATCAGCCGTGCAGGCTCGCCCCGAAGAGACCCCCCAGCCCCCCCCATCGGCGGGCGAGCCGGAACCAGCGGTTCGCAGGAGTCACGTCGTCGCCCATTGGGAAATCGCCGTGGAGACTCGCCCAGCCAAGACAGAAGCTAGCCCTGTCGGACAAACGTTCCGGCGTCGTGATCCTTGACCACATCGGGGAAGGTCAGGACCTTGTTGTGCATAGCGACGTACACACCGGGAGTCAGTAACCGCACCACGGCGAGCGCTTCGGTGAGGTTCTGCATTGCGTCGGTATCTCTGAGTTCATATGGTCGCATCGCTCCGGTGAGAACAACCGGCGCAGCCGGCACACCCTGCTGGTGGATGGCGTCACCACTGTCGGCAAGCCGATCCATGCCGTGGACCACGACGACGCCATCGCAGTGTTGGGTGGCAGCGTGGGCAGCCTTGGCGATGCGGAGATGGTCGTCGGCGTCCATTTCCAAACTGTCCTTGTTCATCAGCCGAATGCGTTCAATACGCATTTCCGGAAGGCGCAACTGCTCCAGCATGTGATCGAGCACGCTGGTCTCATTGCGCAACTCACCAGAACGCGACTGATAGGTCTTCTCGATAGTCCCCCCGGTAGAGATGAGTGTGAGCCTGAAGTCAGCCATGGTCATCGCTAGTCAGTGCCTCAACCTCTAGCTCTACCTTCCACGCAGGATCAAGCAACGCGGCGACGACAACCATCGTTGCCACGGGACGTGCATCGCCAAACAGCTCGCCATGAGCGCGCCCGACGGCATCGGCATCCGCAGGATCCGTTATGAACATACGGGTTCTCACAACCTCGTCAGCGGAGCTACCCAGTTGCTGGAGCGCCTTGACCACAATCTCGCCGCAACGCAACATCTGCTCGTAGGCAGTGGCCGCCACCTCTTGACCCGGGTCGGGAATCGGTGCTGTCCCGGCAATCTCAACCCGTCTCCCACGACGCAGCCCCCTGCTGAAGCCGTACAGCTTCTCATAAGGAGAACCAGATTCAACCTGCATTCGTGTCATCGGCGTCCTCCAAGACCAATCGCGCCGCTGCTACATCCTGATGGATTGCGGCAACCAGCTCTTCCACTCCACCAAATTTCTGTTCCGAACGCAACCTCTTGACGAAATCGAGGCCGATAATCTGTCCATAGAGGTCGCCCGAGTAATCGAGCACATGGGCTTCGACTACGTACTCCGTGCCACCAAACGTAGGGCGCCGTCCGATGTTGACCACGCCCGGGTGGGATCGATCATCGATAAGGATACGAACCGCGTACACGCCCGAACCGGGCACAACAGTCCCCTCGGAGATCTCGAGATTGGCTGTGGGGAATCCGATGGTTCGGCCCCGTTGATCGCCAGGTACCACCGTGCCTGCCAGCCGGTAGGACCGCCCCAAGAGACGACCTGCCGCAATGGCGTGTCCCTCCCTGAGCAGAGCCCTGATCACCGTTGAGCGCACCGGCACACCCTCCTCCAGGATTTCAACATCCTCAACCGTGTATCCGTGCAATTCGCCGAACGAACGAAGCAGAGTCACGTCACCGAGCTGGCTATGTCCAAACCGAAAGCCACGGCCAACAGCAACCCGCTCCGCCCGCAGCGTCGCCACCAACAGTTTCTCGACAAACTCCTCCGCTGGAAGCATTCGGAAGTCGTCATCAAAATCGACGACAGCAGTCGCATAGACCCCTAGGTCGTCGAGTTTTTCCAATCTCTGCTCGATGGTGGTCAGCAGCTTTGGCGCCAGCTCGGGGGCAATGACGCTCAGCGGGTGGTTACGAAACGTGACGACGACCAGCGGAAGACTCGTTGCCTGGAGCGACCGCAGGACACGTTGGTGACCAAGATGTACTCCGTCGTAGACACCAATGGTTACTGCGGTAGGCCGGTCGAGGGGAACCCAACCGCGGTAATCGCCTTCGAGAATCTTCATCCGATAACAACCTCTGGCAGGACCTTGCCACTGTCAATACGGTAAACCGCGATCAGGCGCCCTTCGCCGTCGACGACTCGGAGCGGACCATCCTCAGGGATCTCGCCCTGCAATGCCGTGGCGGGGAACGACAGGCCGTTGCTGACACCACTGGCGATATCGTCGCTCACTACGACCTCGGGAACATCGGGGAGACCGTCCCGTGCGGACAAGATGGCCTCGCCAGGGCTATCCCCCGCTACAGAGGCTTCCAGAGCTTCGACGGTCCAGGCGTCTTTGACATGCAGCGAACCGTTGCGGACCCGACGCAGCGCGCTCAGATGCGCCCTGCCCCCAAGCGCCTGTGCAATATCGTCGCCAAGAGTACGGACGTAGGTCCCGGTGCTGCACACAGTCCTAAAGGTGACCTCGGGGTAGCTCGACGGGGCGAAATCGATGAGATCGAGGCTGTAGATGTTGATCTCGCGGGCCTCGCGCTCGATCTCGATGCCCTGCCGGGCCAGCTCGTAGAGCTTCTTGCCACCCACTTTGCGAGCCGACACCATTGGCGGAATCTGCGCAATAGTGCCGACAAAGCGCTCCATCACCGACTCAATCTCAGCCTGGGTTACCTGCATCTCGGCTCTTTCGAGAATTGCCCCATCAGCGTCGAGGGAGTCCGTGGCTACACCGAATTGTGCCTTGGCGACGTATTCCTTGGGAGCCGCCTGCACAAAGCGCAGCAGACGTGTGGCTCGGCCCAGGCCGACTACGACCAGACCTGTCGCCATTGGATCGAGCGTGCCAGCGTGACCGACCTTTTTCATCCGCAACAGATTGCGAACCTTGGCGACAACATCATGTGATGTCCAGCCCGATGGCTTGTCCATCAAGAGGAACCCGGCATCGACCGGCTGGGTCACGGTAGGTCGGCCTTGATCTGATCGATAATAGTATCTGCCGACCCGGTGGCGACGAAGCCTGCTGCATTGCGATGACCGCCACCGCCGAACCGGCCGGCGATTGCGCTGACATCGACACGACCGCGGGACCGAAGACTCCCCTTGAATTTCTCGTCACCTATCTCTCGCAGCAAGCACGCAACATCTGACTCCTCAGCAATCCTGATCAGATCGATGAGGCCATCGGCGTCCTCGTACCTGAGTTTCTCCTTTGCCAAATCTTCACGCAGCAACACCGACCAGACGAGACGGTTCTCCTCATCGACCGCGGCCCGGCTTAAGACGGCTCCTGCGACATGGAGATAGGCAAAGGGTGACTCTTCGTAGATGTGCTGACCAATGACGGGCGGGACAACCCCAGCATCAAGCAGTACGGCAGTGATCTGATGGACCTCAGCGCTGGTTGCTCCGTACTGGAAACGGCCCGTATCAGTAACGATTCCTGTGTAGAGAGCCGTGGCGATCTCAGTGGTGATGTCCCACTGGAGCTCTGAGAGCAGTCGGTACACAACCTGGGCAGCTGCTGCCGCGGTTGAGTCGATGACCAGGATGTCGCCAAGGTCGCCGTCGCGCGACAGGTGATGATCAACGACAATCACCGTCTTCGCTCTCTCGACGATTGGTAAAGCGCTTCCCAGTCGATCGGCTACTGAGGTGTCCACAACTACTGCCACGTCTATCTCTTGAGGGACGTCGAGTGGTCGGAGCAGAGGGCTGGAATCGAGGTAGCGGAACTGCTTGCCAACGACGAAGGGCTCACCAAATGTGGCGTACGCCTCTTTGCCGGCATTGCGGGCCGCACCGGCGATGGCCAGCATCGAGCCAAGCGAGTCACCGTCGGGACCGATATGACCCATGGTGACCAGGGACCGTGCTGTCCGAATCGCAGCTGCAGCTTGCTCTAGGGACGTGCTCACGAGCTTTCCTCTTTTTCCTTGAGAGTCTGCAGCAATGCGTCCACGCGTATTCCTTCTTCAATGGCAGGGTCGACGATGAACTTCAGAATCGGCGTGTACTTGAGTCGGGTTTGCTTCCCGATCACTGCTGGGAATCGTTTGGCGGCACTCTTCAGGGCGGCAGCGGTATCAGCGTGTTGTTGCTCATCGCCAATCACCGAGTAGTAGACACGGGCGTTGCGAAGGTTGGGCGCTGTGTCAACGCCCGTGATCGTAAGGAATCCAATGCGCGGGTCCTTCATCGCGGTCATCTCTTCAGCGATGACCTCGCGCAGCAGTTCGTTTACCTTCCGCATCCGCGGTGACGTTGTCTTCGTCATTCCGGGCTCTCCAAGTGACTGACGGTTACGCCGATCAGCTCTATGTCGTGTCGTTGTCTCATGTGGCGTTCCACCGAATGCAGGATACGGTCCAGGTGTGACGATTGCGGCGCCACCGCGGCAACACCGAGAGCCGAGCGATTCCACAAGTCTTGATGGTCGACCTCCGCAACGGCAACACCAAACGTGCGAGCGACATGGCTCGATACCGATTTGATCACGTGACGCTTCTCCTTCAGCGAATGGGCATCACGAATGCGAAGCTCGAGACGGACTGCGGCAACGTACATGCCACGGTCCTCAGGTAGCTGTTGAACAATGCGAGTTTCTACTCGTCGGCTGCCCTGTTCTCAGGGGAGGAGAATCCAAAGGATTCTCCCAAGCAACCGAGATCACGAGGTTGCCGACGAGCTTGCACCGCATTTGTTCAACACCCACCTAGACGCGCGCGATCTCGCGCACCTCAAAGGACTCAATGGTGTCGCCCTCTTTGACGTCGCGGAAGTTCGCCAGGCCGATACCGCACTCGTAGCCCACAGCAACTGTCGGTACGTCGTCTTTGAAGCGGCGCAGGGACACAATGCGACCCTCATAGACCACAACACCGTCACGGACCACACGGGCCTTGGCGTTGCGGTTGATCTCACCTTCTGTGACGTAGCAACCGGCAACCTTGCCGAGACGTGGTGCCCTAAAGACCTCACGCACATCGGCAACTCCGAGGAATGTCTCCACCTCTTCTGGGGTCAACTCGCCGAGGAGGAGACCCTCAACGTCGTCAAGCAGTTCGTAAATGATCGAGAAGGTGCGGATGTCGATGCCGGTATCCTTTGCTGCCGCACGAGCGGTGGCGTCGGGGCGGGCATTGAAACCGTAGATCACGGCATCGGACGCTTCGGCGAGCATCACATCGTTGGCGGTAACACCACCGACAGCTCCCTGAATGATCGAGACCTTGCCGTCTTCCCTGGTGATCTTGCGCACCGAATCCCGGATCGCTTCGAGCGAACCCATTGCGTCGGCACGAACGATGATCCGCAACTCGGCATGGTCTGAGGTGCGCAGGTTCTCGAGAAGCGTTTCCAGTCGCTGTGTTGCCGTCGGCACGATGTGGGTTGCCGAACGAACTAGATGTTTGCGCTCATCGGCGAGCTTGCGAGCGACTCTGTCATTTTTGACAACCTCGAACATATCGCCAGCGCTCGGCACATCGTCCCAGCCCATTACCAGGACAGGTGCGGAAGGTCCGGCTGTCTTGATCTGCTGCTCTTGGTCATCGAACATCGCACGGACTCGCCCCGAAACGCCACCGGCGACAATCGAGCTGCCTTGCTTGAGGGTGCCGCGCTGGACGATGATCGTGGCCACCGGACCACGACCGACCTCGATGCGGCTTTCGATCACGGTTCCGATCGCAGCAGCATTTGGGTTCGCCTTGAACTCTTCAACTTCTGCAACCAGCGAGATCATCTCGAGAAGACCCTCGACTCCGTCCCCATTGAGCGCCGAAATCTCGGCAGAGACCACGTCCCCGCCCAACTCTTCGACGACGATTCCATGCTGGGTCAATGCACCACGAACGGCATACGGATCTGCGGTCTCGAGGTCCATCTTGTTGATGGCAATGATTATTGGGACGTCGGCGGCCTGAGCATGAGCAATCGCCTCGACGGTTTGCGGCATAACACCGTCGTTTGCGGCAACCACGATGATGGCGCTGTCGGTCACGTTGGCGCCGCGAGCACGCAAGGCGGTGAACGCCTCGTGGCCGGGCGTGTCGAGGAAGGTGATCTTGCTGTCGTTGCGATCGACCTGATAGGCACCGATGTGTTGGGTGATGCCGCCGGCTTCACCTGCAATGACATTCGTCTTGCGGATAGTGTCGAGCAGTTGTGTCTTGCCGTGATCGACGTGACCCATGACGGTGACGACTGGTGGTCGCAACTTGAGGCTCGCCGGATCATCTTCGTACTCGATGAGATGGCGCTCTAGAGTTAGATCCTCTTCGGCTTCTTCCTTCTCGTCTACGAGTACCTCATAGCCAAAGATCTTGCCAAGCGCTTCAAGCGCATGCTGCGGGATTGTTCCCCCGCCTGGAACCATTTCGCCCATGCCCATGAGCTCTTTGACGACGTTGCTGGTCCGCTCGCCGATCTCCGTGGCGAAGTCGGCCACCGTGATGCCGGCGGTGACGGCGATGATCTTTTCGTCGTCGGCGCCGGCGGGTGCATCTTCCTCTTCCGCTACTGGAGCCGGTGCGGCTGCTGGGGCAGCACTCGGGGTCGAGGCGGGGGCAGCCGCGGCTGCTGGGGCAGCACTCGGGGTCGGGGCGGGGGTGGGAGCCGCTGCAGGCTTCGGTTCGGGCTTGGCAGCCTGTTTTGGTTCGGGCTTGGCCTCGACCTTTGCTGCGGGCTTCTCTGCCACCGCTGGCTCAGGCTTGGACTCGGCCTTGGCGGCCGCCGCCGGCTTCTCGTATGACTTCTCTACAAGCTTGGCATCGGCCTCATCCAGACCGGAGGAGGCGGTTTTGACCGCTAGACCCAGTTCGCGGGCGCGCTCAAGCACGTCCTTGGACTCCAATCCAAGCTCGCGTGCCAACTCGTAAACGCGCTTCTTAGCCAACTGTCACCTCCGGGATACCCATTGTGGCAGGCGGTCAGACCGCCGGATCTTCCTCACCTGCGGGGGTATCCGCCTCGTCATCTTCGGATATTTCTTCTTCTACAGACTCTGCCTCTTCGACATCCTCAACCGCTTCGGCTGCACCGTCAACGACAGCTTCTGTCTCAATCTCAGTCTCTTCGGTGGCTGCAACGGCCTCTTCCGCTTCCTCGGCCAATTCCTCGGCCAATTCCTCAGCCTCTTCGGCGACTACCTCAGTTGCTTCGTCGGCAACCTCAGCGACCGCCGCGACGGTCTCAACCTCGGGCTCGGCTTCTACGGCAAGACCCGTGTCTTCGTCGATCTCAAGACCGAGGTCTTGACTCTCGGAACGAATGTCAATCTTGTATCCGGTCAGGCGAGCTGCCAAACGAGCGTTCTGCCCTTCCTTGCCAATCGCCAGCGACAACTGATGATCGGGAACGATTACGGTCGCAATCTTGTCGTCTTCATTGAGACGAACATCTTTTACGCGCGCCGGGCTGAGCGCCTCAGAGATGAAGGCACGGGTGTCATCCCGCCATTCGACAATGTCGACCTTCTCTCCACGCAACTCGTTGACAACCTGACGCACTCGTGAGCCACGAGCACCAACACAGGCGCCAACCGGATCAACGTTGGGATCATGAGACAGCACGGCGATCTTGGTGCGATGCCCTGGCTCGCGGGCGATGGCCTTGATCTCGACATCACCGTCGACCAGCTCAGGAACCTCAAGCTCAAACAAAGAACGGATGAACTCGGGATGGCTCCGTGACACAACGATCTGCGGGCCCTTGCCCTCGCCACGAACCTCGAGGATGTATGCCTTGATCCGATTGCCTCGCTCGAGCCGCTCATAGGGAATCCGCTCAGAGCCCGGCATGATCGCCTCGGCATTGCCCAAGTCGAGCATGGCGTAGCGGTGATCGGAGCTCTGCACTATTCCAGTTACGAGATCGCCCTCGCGACCGTCGTACAAGTCAAAGACCTGCTCCCGCTTGGCGTCGCGGAGACGCTGGGTGATGACCTGTTTCGCTGTCTGCACCGCAATGCGACCAAAGTCGCTAGGCGTGTCCACCCATTCGCGGACGACATTTCCTTCTTCATCGAGTTCTTGGCCGTAGACGGTGATCTCACCGCTATCGACGTCGATGGTGACGCGAGCCTCCTCGGCAGCGCCCGGTGTCCGCTTATAAGCCGAAACAAACGCATTTGCGAGCGCATCCAGGATGGTCTCGATAGGAACGCCCTTCTCGCGCGCGACCCCTTCGAGCGCATCGAGCATAAGGTTGAAATCCATTGCCGTTCCTCTCCTCACCGTTTTCCCGGTTTAGAAGCTTTCTCCCACTCAAACACCGTACGAGCCGATACGACATCACCGTAGGCGATCTGCCGCTCATCTCCATCTACTTCCAGCACAAACCCGTCATCATCCGCACGTGCCAGTAAGCCGCGGTGGCTGTGATCGCCCGCCACAGGTACTCGACTCTTGACCTTCACGTTCCTGCCGACCGACTTTTCGAAGTGACGCGGTCTACGCAGCTTGCGCTCAAGCCCAGGAGAGGAGATCTCGAGGGTGTACGACCCCGCAACAGGGTCCTGTTCATCAAACAACCTCGATAGCCGGCGCGACAGCTCAGCGAGCTTATCGACACCAACGCCATCAGTGGCATCCAGAGTGACTCGCACAACGACGCCAGGCTCTTTACCGACGATCTCAAGATCGTCCAGTTCGATGCCTTCGGCCGCGACGTATGGCTCGACAACGGCCCACAGCCGCTCGATCTTGCCGGTCACCCTTCTCCTCCTAAACACATGCACACAAAATGAGGCGGGCACAGGCCCACCTCAAGAGAAATTTTCTCCGTTGGACCAAAGATGATAGCACCACGCTCAAGTTGCTCCACCTGGCGCCCGCGGCCTCTTTGCTGCTTGGGTCGGGTTGAGTTAGGTCCGCTCAGATTCAACAAGAGAGACGACCCTTGCCACCACGTCGGCGACGACGACCATCTCGGTTTCGGCACCGGCGCGGGCATTGAGCTCAACGACCCCGTCCCCAAGACCGCGTGGCCCAACGGTGACGCGGTATGGGATACCGACGAGTTCAGCGTCGTTGAACTTGACCCCAGGGCGTTCCTTGCGATCGTCGATGATCACATCGATCCCGGCATCTTTCAGGTCTTCATAGATGCGATCGGCCGCGGCAACCGTTTCGTCATCGAGCTTCAGAACGGTAACGACGACCTCGTAAGGCGCAATTGCCACCGGCCAAACAATGCCCTTGTCGTCGTGGTGAGTCTCGACAACTGCGGCGAGGTTTCGCTCCAGCCCGATACCGTAGGAACCCATGTAGACCGGCCGACTCTTGCCGTTCTCGTCGAGCACCATCGCCCCAAGAGGTTCGGAATACTTCGTGCCGAGCTTGAAGATGTGGCCACACTCGATGGCGCGGAAGACGTCAATGGGCGCACCGCATTCAATGCACGGCTCCCCCGCATTGACTTCGCGGAGGCTTGCCCACGACGTGACGGCGATGTCACGATCTACGGCTACGCCGCGGAGATGGAAGTCGTTGTCGTTGGCGCCCGTCGTCATGTTGCTGCGACCCCGCAACGACTCGTCGGCGATGATATTCACATCCGAGACTCCCACTGCGCCAAGGCTCCCAGCATCGGCGCCGAGCAATTCCTTGATCTCCTCAGGGTGTGCAGGGCGGAATTCAATGGCACCCGTGTGGTCCTGCAGTTTCTGCTCCTGGAGGGAATGGTCTCCCCGCAGCAGAACCAGAGCGGCTTGGCCGTCGAGCAGGTACACCAATGTCTTGACTTGGCGGTCGGCAGCTGCGCCGCCCTCGAAGGTGACGAGATCATCGATGGTACGGACGCCTGGCGTAGCGAACTTCTCAGGGGTCTCGGGGCCAGCATCATCCGCTGCCGCAGGAACCCGAGTGTCAGCACGCTCGACATTGGCGGCGTAGTCGCAATTCGGACAATGTGCCACGAGATCCTCACCCGCGGTAGATCGGACCATGAATTCGACAGAGCCACTCCCTCCCATGGCACCCGATGAAGCTTCGACAGGCACCGCATCAAGGCCGATACGTTCGAAGATCCTCTTGTACGCCGCATAATGGGCGTCAAAGGCTTCATCCAAACCGGCTTGATCGATGTCGAAAGTGTATGAATCCTTCATTGTGAACTCACGCACCCGCAGCAACCCCGACTTAGGACGTGGCTCATCGCGGAACTTCGAGTGAATCTGATACCAAATCTGTGGAAGCTGTTTGTACGACGTGAGCTCGGTGGCGATCGTGGTGAAGATCTCCTCGTGGGTCATCCCGAGAACTATCTCGCCAGACTTTCTGTCGAGGAGCCGGAACATCTCGTCGCCCATGATGTCGAGACGCCCGGACTTCCTCCAGATCTCGGCGGGATGCAGCGAGGGGAAGAGGAACTCTTGGCCACCGATGGAGTCCATCTCTTCCTCAATGATCTTGCGGATCTTGCGCCGCGACCGATAGGCCAATGGCAAGAGGGTGTAGACGCCTGCCATCAGCTGGCGGATGAATGCTGCCCTAACGAGCAGCTTGTGGCTCACGGCCTCCGCATCGGTTGGGTCGTCGCGAAGAGTTGGAATGAATGCTTTTGACCAGCGCACTTGTGCTCCGGGGATCGATTGAGAGTGGCTGAGATTAGCGTGCCCATTCCTAATCGCTATCGAGTGACCACCGTGTAGCCGGAGACGGTTGACAAGCTGCTCTCAATCGAGACGACGTGTCGTCCGGTCGCGGCGGCAACCATTTCGATAGATGCGTTGCTTCCGATGAAACCAGACCGGTCGACATCCTCGGCAACGATCGTCCCACCGGGGCCGTAGACCCGCAGCTCGGTTCGTGCAGCTGATTCGACGTTAATCGTCGCCATGTCACCCTCGTCGAGGCCCAAGTAGAAGAAGTCGCGGTCGCCACCAACGTCAAAGATCCCTACCAACGATCCCACCCTGGGAAGCGTCTGCCCGTGATCGGGATCGGGATACAGGATGATGGGAAGAGAGCTCTCCAGAGTTCCCTCAGCCGGCTGCGGAGCATCGGCAACCACCAGAACCGGAAATGCAAACAGCGGCACAAAATCAATCTCGGCCTCGCCGGCAACAATCTCAGTCCCATCAATCGTCGTTGCCGATAGACCGACGTCACCACCCGGCCAGTCGACGTTGACGTCGGCATCATGGCGGAACCAGCCGAAGAACAGTTGCTGATCCCACTCCCCCTCCAAGACGACATCATTCGAGCGACGCGCCCCGCTATGGGGAATTCGCCGCGGCTCCAAACCGCGGACCTGCGAGCTAACCAGGAGTTCATCGACCTGACGAAGGACGTCATCTATGGAGATCGTGGTCAGTGTGGCGGTGCTGCCAAATGTACTGATCCCAACCAACCGTCCGTATCGATCGACAACGGCACCGCCGCTCTGTCCTCCAATCGCCGGTGCCTCAATAGTTAGCCAACTGACCCCGGTGAATTCCCAGTCGCTCACGCCCAGCAGCTCACCGGAATCAATGGTCGGCTCAGGTGTGAACTCTGTCGGAGCCGGGTAGCCGACTACCCAAAGATCATCCTCGGCTGCCACGTCGGCCGTGGTCCCCACTGAGATCGGCGGCGGCTTCCTGCTGAGCCTGCTGATGTCGACAACGGCAAGATCAACAAATGGGTCGACCGCGACCACTCTCCCCTGGAAGGTCGCTCCGTTGAGAAACACCAGCGAAACCGTCGTGTCCGGCCATACAACATGTGCGTTGGTGACAAGATAATCCTCGCTGATAACCACGCCGCTTCCCGTCCCTTGCTGAGAGAGCACAAAGCCAACGGAAGGAGCAACGCTGTCGAGAATTCCTTCGACAGATAGCGGTATCAACGCCTCGATAGGGGGGATCGAAGTGCTTGTGGTCGTCAATTCTGGCTGGGTAACCGGCGGCGTAGTCGTCGTAGCTGCGGCGAACTGCGTCGTCGTGGTTTGCTGTGACGGGTTGGCGACCACGAGCGGAAGTAACAAGATGGCTGTTGTCGAGACAGCTATGGCTAGACCGAGACGAACCCGGCCCCAACCTCCGTCGGAGTCTGCGGTCACTCGTTCGCCACGTCGGCGACGGCGGCACGCCGCTCAACAGCACGGTTGGCATCGCCACGCAAAGAGCGCAGCTCCAGAGCTTCCTCCTCGGCCAAATCAGCTGCACTGACGTCGGCGGCAGCCAACCTCGCGTCAACACCCTCCTCGGCGAGACGGCGGGCCTCGTCGACAAGCGCACCAACCATCTCATCTTCCTTGACGACGCGCACGACCTGCCCCTTGATGAACAGGTGGCCCTTGCCGCGGCCTGCGGCGATACCGATGTCAGCCTCCCGCGCTTCACCAGGACCATTGACGACACATCCCATGACGGCCACCTGAATCGGAAGACCCTCAGCCTCGAGAGCGGCTTCCGCTTCCCGAACGACCTCGATCACATCGACCTCGGCCCGTCCGCATGAGGGACAAGCTATTAGATCGAGGCTCTTGCGTTCTCGGAGACCGAGGTATTCCAGAAGCTTTCGGCCGGCCTTGGCCTCTTCGACGGGGTCCGCGGTCAACGAGAACCTGATGGTGTCACCAATACCCTCGAGCAACAGGGTGGCAATGCCGGCCACCGATTTGATCAGGCCACCCGGCGGCGGCCCAGCTTCCGTGACACCCAAATGAAGCGGATACTCAATGCGCTCGGCAAGCAGACGATACGACTCGACCATCGACGGCACGTGCGAATGCTTCACAGAGATCTTGATATCGTTGAATCCAACGTCTTCGAGATACTTGATCTCATGCAACGCCGAGTCGACAAGAGCTTCTGGAACCGGTGCGCCGTACTTGGCAAGCAGGTCCTTGTCGAGAGATCCAGCGTTGACTCCGACTCGAATCGGGATGCCAGCGTCCCCGGCGGCCTTGGCCACAGCCTTGATGTGGGCTTCCTTGCGGATGTTGCCGGGGTTGAGCCGGAGCCCGGCAACCCCCGCCTCAATCGATGCCAAGGCGAGGCGGTACTGAAAGTGAATGTCGGCAATGATCGGAACCGGAGAGCGAGGCACGATCTCGGCTAGACCTTGTGCCGCGGCAACGTCGTTGCAGGTGATCCGCACGATGTCGGCACCTGCCCCCGACAGGGCATATACCTGGGCGAGTGTCCCGTCGACATCAGCGGTCTTGGTGGTCGTCATCGACTGAACGGTGATAGGGCTATCCCCGCCAACCGGTACTGGACCGACGTGGAGCTGGCGCGAAGCGCGGCGTTTGATGGTCATGATCTGCTCATGGTATTCGATCGGTAGCGTCAGCGGGCCACTGGCAAGGGGTCGACAATATCGAAATAGATGCCGAGAACACCGATCGCCACGATGAAGATGAACACGGCGGCTGCGATCGGTAGCAGACGACGCACATCTGCCTCCCGACCCCTGATCTTTTCGTACAGGGCCACAGCAAAGTGCCCGCCATCCAGCGGATACAGCGGAATCAAGTTGAGAGTCCCAACAAATACATTGACGTAGGCCATTAGGAACAGGGCAAATTCAAGACCGGTGGCGACCCGCACCAGACCGATGACGCTGACTGGCCGGGCTTCTTGAAGGACTGCCGCGTCCTGACCGAATGCTGCACCAACGAGCTTCGGGGTCTGCCGCACCATCTCAAAGAGGCCCTGTATGGACAAGACAAATGTCTCGCCGATAAGCCCGAAGGCGGTGGTCACACCCTTGATCGGTCCGATATCAATCTCTTCACCGGCAGGGCCGACGCCAAGGAACCCGATCGTCTCACCGTCGAGCTGCCTTTCTGCGAATACGACCTCAGTGGTGACGATCTCACCATCCCGTTCGTATTGCACCTCGGCTAGTTCTGCAGGCCTGGCATGGGCCAGCTCGACAAACTGATCCCATGTTTGGATCTCGATGCCGTCGACTGCAACCAGCCGATCGCCCTGCTGGATCCCGATTACGAGCGCCGGTGTCGCCACGACATTGTCGTTGGTCTCGACTGTGACCTCGGTACCGCCGCTGTCGACAACCACTGTGACCAGCTGGTTGGGTGCCTTGTTCGTGGTAGTCGCCAGCTCAGCGAGGGGAACACCGTCGACAGAAACAACGGAGTCGCCGTCTTCGAGAACAAGCGAGACCGGCTCAGCGGCGCCGCTGGTTGTTATCAGCACCTCTGATGCCGAATCGACCGAAGTGGATGGTTCAAAGGAATTCCAGGTCACCGCCACGATGAAGAACAGAATGAACGCCATGACGAAATGACTGAAGATACCGGCGAGCACAACAATCGCCTTCTGCCAGAAGGGTTTGCCGCGATAGGTGCGGTGCTCTTCTTCGGGGGCGACTTCCTCGAAAGGGTTCATCCCCACAATGCGGACATACCCGCCCAGCGGGATCGCCTTGACGCCATACTCAGTCTCGCCACGGGTCATGGACCAAAGGCGGGGGCCAAACCCAAAGAATGCCTCAGTTGCCTTCATATCGAAGAACTTGGCCATGACAAAGTGGCCGGCCTCGTGAATGACCACCATCAGCAGCATGCCAACGATTACGACTATCGGTCCCATTGATCCTGTCCTGTTTGTACTAGTCGTCCCACGCTACCCAGCTCTGATGTTTACTTCGACGTGTGCGGCGGCAACCTTGCGCGCCTCTTCGTCGATGGCGATGACATCTGCAACGGTGACCAAATCGACGACAGGTAGGTGCGAGAGCGTCTTCTCCACAATATCGGCAATGGCGAGAAACGGAATTCGGCCTTGAAGGAACGCCGCCACCGCGATCTCATCTGCAGCGTTGAGCACCGCCGGAGCTGACCGTCCGGTCTTTCCTGCCCAATAGCCAAGGTCAAGGCACGGGAAGACCTTGCGGTCCGGCTTCTCAAACACGAGTGGGGCTGCAGTCAGGTCAAATGGCTCGAGATGCGCCGCCACCCGCTCCGGATAGGTGATTGCATATTGAATCGGCACCCGCATATCCGGGTCACCAAGTTCAGCCTTCAACGTGCCATCAACGAACTCGACCAACGAGTGGACAATGCTCTGTGGGTGGACCACAACGTCTATCTGGTCGTACCCAATGCCATACAGGTAGTGGGCCTCGATGACTTCGAAGGCCTTGTTCATAAGCGTCGCCGAGTCGATTGAGATGCGGGGACCCATCGACCACGTGGGATGCTCCAATGCCTGCTCTACTGTGACCTGGTCAAGAAACTCAGTGGTCTTGCCGCGGAAAGGTCCACCGGACGCAGTCAGGATCAGTTTCCTAATGGACTCGGCGGTCTCCCCAACCAAGCATTGCCACAGCGCCGAATGCTCGCTGTCTACCGGAATGATCTCACCAGGGCCGGAGGTGGCGGCCGCCACAACAACCGGGCCGCCTGCGATCAAAGTCTCCTTGTTAGCGAGAGCTACACGATTGCCCGCATCAAGAGCGGCGATGGTCGGGGCCAGACCAGCGGCACCAACGATGCCGTTTACAGCAATCGTCCCTGGAGTTGCTGCCATCTCGAGGAGCGCCTCTTGGCCAAAGGCAACACGTCCTCCGAGTAGCGAACTGAGCATTTCGGCTTCGGTGGGAGTTGGCGCAACCGCAACGACTCGGGCGTCGGGCACACGCTGTGCCGCCTCGAGGAGTTCCTGCGAGCCGCGGTAGGCGGCGATACCGGTGATTGGGTTCCCGAGCCGGTCGGCTACGTCCAGAGCCTGCTGACCAATCGAGCCTGTTACACCGAGGATCGATAGGGGCTTCAGTTGAGTAGCCCCATCCACGAGTACGCGATCCAGAGAGCGGGGATGGTGAGGACCATCGCATCGATCCTGTCGAGCACGCCGCCGTGGCCGGGCAGGATGTAGCCCATGTCCTTGACCGCTAGCGCCCGTTTCAGCACCGAAACCGCAAGATCACCGAGTGGGCTGATCAGGGCGACAATGGCACCGATCAGCAGTCCATCCGCGATCTCAAACGGTTCTGCCCAGGCGAATGCGGCGCCTACTGCGATGGCGACGATGACCCCGGCGATGTAGCCCTCGATCGTCTTCTTTGGCGAGACAACCGGCGCCAGCGGTCGGCGCCCAATGCGACGTCCGATGAAGTACTGGCCCACGTCCATCGCCGCAACCGTTACAACCAGACCGAGCACAAGCCACACGTAGTCATCGGACTTTAGGAAGTCGAAAACGAATGCACCTAGGCCGCCGATCCAGGCAGTTACCAAGATGGTCAGAGTGGCGTTCTCGAGAGCGGAACGCCGACCGGGAACGGTTGCATAGAACAAAAAGACTGCGATCACGGTCAGCAGTATGGCGATGGGTACGGCGACCGGCCCCGACACCCAGGTCCCCAGCAGGGCTCCGGCGATACCCACAAATCCAAAGTTTGACAGGGGGCGATACCCACCACGGATGAGAGCAGCGAACAGCTCCCCTGCCGAGATACCAAGGACCACAAACACCAACGCACCGATCGCATAAGGCGACAGCAGTGAGGCTGCAAAAAGGGCCACGAGACCGACCGCGGTCAGGACTCGCATGGGTAGATCGGACGGCGTCGGAGGCTCGATGACATCGTCTGTTTCGGGGCCGCCCTCCGCCGAAACAACGTCTTCGAGGCCAACGAGACCGCTCTCCAGACCGGGAATCCCTGCCGATACCGCGATCGGGGCAGTGTGCTCCTCCTCGGCCCTAGCTACTGCTTCAGCAAGGCCGGCATATTCTCGGGTTGTTGCCTGCAGATAGTCCTCGCTGGTAAAAGAATCGAAATCGGCGATATCGGCATCGGCATCGATCTCTGACGGATCGCCCCAGAGTTCTGTGAACGATGCTTGTTCAGCGGCTCCCTGCGCGTCGGTGGGTGTGGTGCCGGGTTCGTCTCCATCATCAATCTCCGCAAGCCACGGTTCGGGGTCGACCGCGGGCTCGTCGGTCGGTTTGGGAGCCAACTCCTCGACGACTTCGAGTTGTGGAGCCTCGGCCGGTTCGGGAGCCGGCTCCGCGACAGGTTCCGCATGCTCTTCACCGGACTGGATCGCGGGGAAGACTCCGAGCGCTTCGGGATCAGAAACCCCCTCGAGCTGGGGAATTGGGTCCTCTGTGGCAACAGCGACGTGCTCGAACAGCTCTTCGGGTGTATCAGCTAGTTCCGGCTTGCTCTTGCCGAAGACCCGACCCAACCAGCCGGATTTCTCGGTCCTAGCTGCTGTCTGGCGCGACTCGGATTTGGATTCGGTTTCGCCAACCCAATCACGAAACTCGTCCTCAGGAGAGTCTTCCCCGGAAGGCAAGGCATCCTCAGAAGGCAAGGCATCCTCAGAAGAGGAGGCATCCTCAGAAGAGGATGGGTCCGTAGGACGCCCGTCACCCTTATCGGATGCGGTTATGTCGTCCTCATCCTCACGACGAGCCACGCTTTCTCCTTCGATCCCACCGAGCAGTCGAGGTCTTCGGACCGTGCTGAACAATGCCAATTCCGACTCGTCGGCCGTCTTCTAACCGAATCACGGTCCGATCGGACGAGCCTACACGGCATTTGTCGAGCACCCTCCTTCAGACCTCCATCAACTCTTCTTCCTTATTTGCCAACAAATCATCGATCTTGTGGACGTGTCTGTCGGTCATCTCCTGGAGGGTCTTTTCGGCCCGCCGCACGTCGTCTTCCGAGACATCGCCTTCGAGAGACTCGATGTCGTCCTTGATATGCCTCCGCACGTTGCGAACAGCAACACGGCCATCTTCGGCAAGATGGCGGACCATTCGGATCAGCTCTTTGCGGCGTTCTTCAGTCAGTTGCGGGAACGCGAGACGGATGACGTTGCCATCGTTGGAGGGGTTGAGCCCCAGATCGGCGGTCATGATCGCCTTCTCAATGGCCTGGATTGACGACTTGTCGTATGGCTGGACCACCAGCATACGCGCCTCAGGCACACTGAAGCCCGCTATCTGCTGCAGGGGCGTTTGCGTGCCGTAGTAATCGACAACGATCCGGTGCAACAGACCAGGGTTGGCTCGGCCGGTCCGCACCGTGCCAAACTCATCGATGGTATGCGAGATCGCTTGGTCCATCTTGCCTTTTGCTTCTGCCAACTGCTCGTCGATCACAGCACCACCTCAGTGAACTCGGGTTCCGATCGATTCTCCACGAACGGCCGATGCGATGTTTCCTGGCGTCGCCAGGTTGAACACACGAATCGGAATATCGTTCTCCATACACATCGTAATGGCTGTTGAATCCATGACTCGAAGCTGCTGCGAAATCACGTCCATATACGTCAAGTCGTGGAGGAGTTCGGCATCGGGGTTTGTCACCGGATCCGAGCTGTAGACCCCGTCAACCTTCGTTGCCTTGAGGACTGCGTCGGCACCAACTTCAGCTGCTCGCAATGCCGCTGTCGTATCGGTTGTGAAGAACGGGTTGCCAGTACCCGCGGCGAATATGACCGCTCTTCCCTTTTCAAGATGACGGATGGCGCGAAGCCGGATGTACGGCTCAGCAACTTCTTGAATGTTGATCGCGGTTTGCACCCGTGTTGGCGCACCCGCTCGCTCCAAAGCATCCCGAAGCGCCAGGGCATTGATCACTGTCGCCAGCATGCCCATGTAGTCGGCATTCGCCCGGTCCATGCCCTCCGCTGCTGAACTGAGACCGCGGAAGATGTTGCCTCCGCCAACCACAATGGCAATCTGGTAGCCCTCAGCTAGTACCTGGGCAATCTCGGTTGCGACCTGATCCACCGTTGTGGGGTCGATGCCGTAGTTGAGTTCCTGGTCGGCGAACGCCTCGCCAGATAGCTTGAGGACTACACGTCTGCCCATGCTGGTTACTCAGTTCCTTCGCCGACCTGAAGCCGAG
>JASJHC010000279.1:0-3240 GCA_033791245.1 Acidimicrobiia bacterium
CTGACCGAGGAGATCGTGGCCAACGCCCTTGGGGAAGTGGCGCTTCGAGCGTGAGGAGTTCTGGGCTGGCGCGATCTGCGACGGGGAATTGGAGGCTTCATCGGGTACTTCCGAGGAGTCGGGCGCGGGTGCCACGGTAGGAGGGGCAGACCTATCGCATGAACACCGTTCTTCTAACGGATCGTCGAACGGATGGGGCGTCACGAGCCGTTATCCACAGGCATCGGCCATCACGCCGAATCCGCGAAAGCCCTGGTAGCGGGCACTATTGAGCGCCAACGAGAAACAACCAGTAGCCCCGGAAAGGAACTCATAACCCGAAGGTCGCAGGTTCAAATCCTGCCCCCGCTACGAAAACGAAGACACCCGGGTTCTGCCCGGGTGTCTTCGCGCCCTCAGGTCATATGGTCTGGGGGCTCTAGGCATTTCTGAGGGTGCCGGCGGCCACAGGCCGCATCCCTGCCGTCTTGGTTTCGAGAAGCGCTGTGGACTCGCTCCCGGAGTCGAATCTTGGGCACAGAAGCGCATGGCGCGAGAATGGGCGGATGACTGATCTTGTGGTCCCGGGATGTACCCAGATAGGGCTCGGTCTTGTCAACGCCTTTCTCGTCGACTCGGGCGGCGATTCGTTGGTGTTGATCGACGCCGGTGCCCCGGTCGGATTCCACACCCGCCGGCTATTAGCGGCGGTTCGTGAGGCCGGCCGCAGACCCGACGACGTGGGGGACATCCTCATCACTCACCAGCACATCGACCATGCTGGCGGAGCTGGCGCTGTCGCCGCCGCCACCGGTGCCAGGGTGCATATCCATGAGCTCGACGCCCCGGAGCTGGAGGCAGGTGGTCGAGCCCGGCCGGGCACGGGTCGGACGCTCTTCACCAGGTTGGTTGCGAATGCCTCCCGTTGGAGGAAGCTGGGAGCGGTGGGGGTGGACCACCACCGGGTCGACGGTGAGCTGCTGGTCGGCAGCTTTGGGATCGAGGCGATCCACACGCCGGGCCACACCCTGGGGCACACGTCCTACCTCTGGCCTGCGAACGGCGGGGTTCTGTTTGCCGGAGACGCTCTGGCCAACTTACGCGGGAAACGGCATCACGCCCCGGTTGCCCACAATTGGGATCAGGTAGTGACGTCCCTGGCCAAGTTGGCCGAATACGACTACGAGACCGTCGTCTTTGGCCATGGTCGCATCCTGCGGGATAACGCTGTGGCGGAGGTGCGCCGCTTCGCCGAGTTCTGCGCCGGCTGAGGTCGACGACGATAGGTGGTTCTTTACTCGTCGAGGAATATGTCGCGCTGCAGCCGGTCCGGCGCAGACTCGACCTTCTTCAACATCTCTTTGCTTCGACCCAGCGCCGTTGAGGCGGCTTCCGCAAGCTGGGATGCACGCGCCACAACCGACTCTGTGCCATATCGACCCCAAACTGCAATGCACCGGCGAGGCGAGCCTGTCGACGGGAATTGTGTTCTCGAATCTGTGTTGTGACCTATGTAGTCAGCAAGCCGACAGGTGAAGAGATGAGTGAACAGAGCCAGGTGTGGCCCAACGGTTCTCCCCGGGTGGGGGATACCGCCGAGCGTTCGCGGGCGATTACCTCCCGCGATATCGAGCTGTTCACCGAGATCAGCGGCGATCGAAATCCGATCCACTACGACCCCGAGATTGCCGCGGCGACGTCGTTCGGGGGAATTGTCGTTCAGGGTGGCGTTACCACGGCGGTTCTCAACGCGGTTGTCGCCGAAGACCTGCCCGGACCCGGAACTGTGTTCCTCAACGTCAATTGGAGCTTCCAGGCACCGGTTCGCCCTGGCGATGTGATCACGGCGCAGGTAGAGGTGATTGACGTGCGCACCGACAAGCCGATCACAAAACTGTCCACCCAGATCGTCAGGGACGATGGTGTAGTCGCAGTCACCGGCGAGGCGCTCTGCTACACGATGTCTGTATCTGAGTCCTAGCCAGGCTGTGAGCGTTCTCGGCATGGGGACCACACCTAGGCGGAATCTCATACGCCTGTCCGGTCTGAATTGCGTGAGATTCCTACTCGTCGAGGAAGATGTCTCTTTGCAGCTCGGCGTTGTCGACATAGGCAGATGGGGAGAGATCGGTGACTCCTGCCTCGGCCAGTACCTCATCGTCGATGTAGAAGTTGCCGGTATGCTCCCGGCTAGGCCGTCCCACGATCTCATAGGCTGCGTCGGCAAGGATCTCCGGTCTGCGCGAGCGACGCATGGCTTCGTCGCCGCCGAGCAGATTCTGCACCGCTGCGGTCGCAATGATGGTGCGGGGCCACAAGCTGTTGACCGCGATCCCTTCAGCGGCGAGTTCCGTCGCCATGCCGAGCGTGCACATACTCATGCCGTATTTGGCAATGGAGTAGGCGACGTGGTTTCCGAACCAGTGGGGTTTCATGTTGAGCGGCGGGCTTAGCGTCAGGATGTGCGGGTTCTCGGAGTGTTTTAGGTGCGGTATGCAGGAGCGAGAGACCACATAGGTTCCCCGGGTGTTGACATCTTGCATCAGGTCGTATGCCTTCATCGGTAGAGCTTCCGTGTTCAGCAGCGCAATAGCGGATGCGTTGTTTACGCACACGTCGATGCCACCGAATGCCTCGACGGTTGCCGCGACCGCAGCGTCCACCTGGTCCTCGAATCTGATATCGCCAACAATCGGGAGGGCTTTGCCGCCGGCGGCCTCGATCTCCTCGGCGGCGGTGTACACCGTTCCGGGCAGCTTGGGATGCGGTTTCGCAGTCTTTGCGATCAGCGCCACGTTGGCGCCATCGGCCGCGACCCGCTTGGCGATGGCGAGGCCGATGCCACGGCTACCCCCCGACATGAACACCGTCTTGCCCCTCAGCCGCCCCATTCGTTCCTCCTGAGTCGTGTCCGCACAGCGTACCCAATCGCTATTGGTGAAGCGGAGTCGGCGCACCTGCCAAGGATGGTGCTCTGTCTACCAACGGGACGCCACGGATCCTGGCACCTTCGTCTTGGGTCAACCTCGGAATCTGTCTGGCCCCGGCTGCGATTGTTCCTCCCGGGAGTCACGCTGTGGCAGTTGGTACAAGGAATGAAATACCGCGAGCATTTGATCTATCTAGGCCCGGAAGCTGCACGCTCGGCAACGGCAACCGTCAGTTACTTCTTCTCAGACATCGAGGTCTCAATGGGCTCCTCGGGTGTAGCCTCGTGAATGGGAGGTCGTCCATGTCTGTCGCTGAAATCGATGTCGTGCT